>CAZJNL010000960.1:0-2718 GCA_964546515.1 uncultured Oscillatoria sp. | reverse complement strand
GAGACGCGATTTATCGCGTCTGGGGAGAGTGTATTGTAGAGACGCGATTTATCGCATTTTCTGAAGGGGGAGATGTGGATGGCAGGAAAAAGCAAAATGCTATAAAAGAGCGCTGGAAGTTATATTTATTTCGTTGGGTGACATGAGGAGGGAACTGTGAAACAGTATCAGGGATTAGTCGGCTTGTTGTTGGGAGGGGCTGCGATTCTAGTGGCAATTGCGCCGGCGATGGCAGCGCCTACGCAAGTGACAGGGGTGCAGCTCAGGCAAACCAGTCGGGGCGTTGAGGTGTTCTTGCAAACGCAGAACGGCGAACGCCCTCAGATTTTTACGGTGGTTCGTGGCAACGATCTGGTGGCAGACATCATCAACACGGAGCTGCGCTTACCACAAGGCAATGGGTTCCGTCAAGATAACCCTTTCCCCGGCATAGCTTCAATTGTGGTCAATCAGCTGGATGCCAACAGTGTTCGAGTCACTGTCACCGGCACCGACAGCCCACCAGTGGGCCAAATTGCCGGACGGGACGCCCGGGGGATTCTGTTTGGCTTCAGTCCCGGAAACGGCGCTGCAGCAGAATCGCCCGCCCCGCCCCGCCCCCCGAGTGCCAGCCTCCCTGGCATTCCTCCAGGGGCAGCGGTTCAAGTCCCGCCGGCCAGTAGGCCAGCCGCTCCCAGCCAACCGCTGCCGACATCGCCCAATGTTATGGTTCCGAACCCAGAAGTAACGATTGACGGCGTGCCTGTATCGCCTGGGGGCGTGCCGCCCGCCGCTTTCAGCCCCTCTGCGGCACCGCCTTTGCTGCCACGGGCGATTGCGCCGCCGGTGGGTGATATTGCCATTTCAACGACTGACAGTTCTGGGACTACGGTGGATTTGGGGACAAATGAGCGGGTGCCCCGCTTGGTGTTGCGGGATGCGTCGGTGCGGGAGGTGCTGTCCCTGCTGGTGAGAGCTGCCGGTCTGAATATCGCCTTTAGCGCCGATACGTCAGCTCAGACCGGCCAGGGGGCTCAGCAAGCTCAGCCCGCTCAGGCCGGTCAGGCGGCTGCCGGCTCAGAGGGGCCGAAAATTTCTTTGGATATTGAAAATGAATCGGTGCAAGATGTTTTCAACTACGTCCTGCGGCTGAGTGGCTTGCAAGCCAACCGCATTGGGCGGACAATTTTTGTCGGTGTCAGGCTGCCCAACGAACTTCGCGATGTGGTGATTCGCACCTTCCGCATGAACCAAGTGGGTGCCCGACAAGCCGCCGGCTTTTTGGCCAGTATGGGTGCGGAAAGCTCGGTGACCTCTACCCAAGAACAAACGGAGGTAACAGCTACTCCCATCGAAGGAACCACCCAGGCAATTACGCGAAGCAGCACCCGGGTGGCGACCAAGATTGAGTCTCTGACCGCTCCTCCGTCGGCAAACGTACAGCCTATCTTGCGGGGGTTGCAAGTGCTGGTCGATGAGCGGCTCAACACCGTCACCGTAGTCGGGCCCAGGCGTCAGGTAGAAATTGCTTCCGCTCAACTGGTGCAGCTCGACCTGCGCCGGCGTCAAGTAGCGGTGAATGTGAAGATTATTGACGTTAACTTAACAAACACAGATAATGTCAACTCTAGTTTCTCCTTTGGGGTTGGTGACAGTTTCTTTGCGGTCGATCAGGGAGCTGCTGCCTACAATTATGGCAGCGTTAGGCCGCCAACTGCAACTGAGGTTAGTCCCAGTGTAACTTTGACAAACCCTGCCACCATAACCAATCCTTATACAGGAACCCCTTTCCTAAATAACCCGTTCTTCACCCCAGGAAATAATACCAATCCTGACGGTAGACCACAGACGAGTCCCCCACTAGATCCGAACGGAAATCCCCTGCAACCGGGAATCACAGATTTTACCCCAGGCCAGGGAACAGCTGCCGACACATATCAATACGCTTTGCCGAGCTTGTTCCAGTTTCCCAGCAAGTTTCTGGCGGCGCTGCGAGCGCAGATTACCAGTGGCAATGCTAAGATTCTCACTGACCCGACTCTGGTTGTGCAAGAAGGGCAACAGGCTCAAGTTAACCTGACGGAGGATGTAGTTAGCAACGTCCAAACACAAGTAAACGCTACCGCTACTATATCAACAACGACAACAACAGCAACGATTGGAAAGGCTGGTTTAATCCTTGGCGTTCAGGTTCTGCGGATTGACGACAATGGTTTTATTACGTTAAGCGTAACGCCCAAGGTTACCTCAATTGCGAGCTCACAAACTTTTAGTAACACCACAATCTCTTTACTCGCCGAGCGCTCCCTCAACTCTGGAGAAATTCGCCTGCGAGATGGCCAGACCTTGATTCTCTCTGGCATCATTCAGGAGCAAGACAGGACTAATGTTAGCAAAGTCCCAATCTTAGGGGATCTGCCCATCATTGGCGCGTTATTTAGAAAGACTACTAGGGACAACAAACGGGCTGAAGTGATTGTGGTGATGACGCCTCAGATTATCGATGACTCGGAGCGCTCTCCGTTTGGCTACGGTTACACACCAGGGCGAGATGTGCGCCCGCTCATCCAGCGGCAAGGTTTGCCCAGCGGCAACAGTCCCAGCCGGTAGCCCGATTTTAGTTACAGCCCAGAAACACCTGAGAAACCCGGTTTCTTGAAGTTTCCGGGTTTCTATATCCCCAGGCACTTGACAGAAAAATTGGTTTATGCTATAATGCTTTCTTCCAGTGCGGACAGG
>CAZJNL010000959.1:0-2719 GCA_964546515.1 uncultured Oscillatoria sp. | reverse complement strand
TTTTTTTTTTTTTTTTTTTTTTTTTTTTTTTTTTTTTTTTTTTTTTTTCTTTCCCCTTTCCTTTTCCCCTCCTCTCCCCCACCCCCACCCACCGGCACCCCCCACCCACCGGCACCCTCACACCTTACCTTCAGTGCCCACCGGCACCCCTTCTAATTGCTTCGTGTAGAACGCGCCCGTCGCGTCTATACATTGGCTTGTCTCCCTCGCAACTGTTCCGGCAAAGCCCTTCCGCCGGCTACAGCTCATTCGCCATAACCCAGCCCTCTTAAGTTTTCTGGAACCAACCTCTCTATTTTGGCACTCTCGGCAAACAGCCCCTCTAACGAGAGCCACTCGCCGCTGCTTTTTCCCCTCACAGGCAAAATACTCTGGCCCATCCTTGCCGCGCTTTTCCCAACTTCTACTTCCCCACCGGCACCCCACCGGCACCCCACCGGCACCCCACCGGCACCCCACCGGCAATCCCTCAAACCCCGCTTTCAGCTGTCCAATCGCCGCAGATCCGCAATTGCAGCCCTCAGCTGATAATAAATAAAACCTTTTGTTTGGGGGAATTCCCTACTCTTCTCTCCCCCAAACTTCGCCCAAAAAAACCGCTGTTAGGACAGATTACCAAACCCATCCTAACAGGAATTATTGGCTGAAACCCTTATATCAGCTAGGTTTTATCAAAGCGGGCGGCGGGAATCGAACCCGCATTAATAGCTTGGAAGGCTATAGTTTTACCACTAAACTACGCCCGCACCGGCACACTTACCTTTCAGGCCCCTCAATCGAGCCTTCTCTATAATAACACAACTTCCAGGCAAGTCAAGCAAATTTTCCAAAAAACCGGATTTGGACAGCCGGCGCGGTGCCGGTCTTCCCTCACCCTCTCTCCAGATTACCACAAACAGCGCCACCAATTTGGCTTGCCTCCCTGTGGGGGCGCGGTGTGGGGGCGGGTTTACAGATCGTATTTGCCACCGGCAGATATCTGCGGATACCGCGCCCCTGCGGGCCACAGGCAGATATCTCGGATAAACCCGCCCCAACTCGCCAGCCCGGTTGCCATAAGTTTTCTTAATCGTTAATCGCTAACAGTTAATTGCTACTGGTTAATGGCCCGCTGTTTAAAGATTTACAACTAACAATTGACAATTAACAATTGACAATAACAGACTACCTGCCGGTGAGCGGCATCTGGGACAGGTCGGCGGCTTCTGGCTGAAGGACAAAAGTGAGAACCGTCTCATCGATCCCCTTCAACTTCAGAGGGCGGAACTTAGTGATGTCCTCCTCATCGAGATAATCCGCCACTGCAGCGGAAACCAGAATGCTGCCCGGATCAGCCGCCTCTTGCAGCCTTGCCGCAATATTAACCGAAGGCCCAATTGCCGTGTAATCAGCCCGGGCTTCGCCGCCGAACATGCCCACAACAGCAGTGCCCTGATGGATGCCGCAGCGGAACTGAATCGGCGGCACACCGGCACTCCCCACCAAACCCTGCTCTTGCCAGCGCTGGTTGAGCACCGCCAGCGAGCGCTGCATTTGCTGCGCCGCCGCCACCGCACGCCTCACCTGCTCATTGGGAGTCAGCTCCTCCGGAGCCCCAAAAAGGGCCATCACCGCATCTCCCACAAACTTATCCACCGTGCCGCCATTATCAAACACCGCCAGCGTCATTTCCGCCAAATATTCATTGAGCAACTCAGCCACGCGGCGGGAGCGCAGCGTATTCGCCAGCTGGGTAAAGCCGACAATATCGCTGAACAAAATCGTAATCAAGCGGGGTTCCGGACGCAAGTCCAGCGACAGCTCGCCTACAGCCGCCTTGCGCACCATAGAAGGCGGCAAAAACCGCTTGAGCACCGACTCAGTAAGATAGGTATTGAGTTCTCGCACCCGCCGCTCCTGAGCCTTAAGCGCCAGCAAATTGCGCACCGTTGCTAGCAGCTCTCGGTCATTAAACGGCTTAGCCAGGTAGGCGTCCGCTCCCTTTTCCACCCCTTCCTGGCGGGTTTCTTCGTTCGCCTTCGCCGTCAGCAAAACCACAGGCGTTGCCTTTAAACCCTCATCCTCCCGAATCATGCGAATCATATCCAAACCCGACACCAGCGGCATCATCAAATCCGTCACTATCAGCTCTGGGTGGTTCTTCTGAGCCATCTGGAATCCCTCCGCCCCATTGCGGGCGAGGATAACCTGATAGCCTTTCTGCTTGAGAATCCCAGACACATAAGTGCGCAAATCCCGATTGTCATCCACGAACAAAACAGTCTCGTGAGTGTCAGCCTTTGGCTTAAGTGCTGAGCGTTCAGCTGCAGAAGAAGAATTTTGAGTTAATAGTTTAAACTGCTCGCTGAGAAGCGCTAACTCCTCAGAGTCTTGCTCAACCTCCACATCAGCCAACTCTTCCGCCGCGCGAGAGGGCAGCACTCCAGTGGGCACTTCAATAATTTGTTCGGGAGGCAAGTGGGCGGTGCCGGTGGGCAGCCAAACCGTGAACGCAGCCCCTTGCCGGTAAACCGACTCCACAGTAATTTGGCCGCCGTGGATTTCCACCAATTCTTTCACCAGAGCCAGCCCCAAACCGCTTCCCTCGTGAGACCGGCTAGCGGAGCCCTCAGCTTGGCGGAACCGCTCAAACAGGTGGGGGATTTGGTCAGCGCGGATGCCAACACCGGTGTCTTTCACTTGCAGCAGGCAGTGATCCCCAGCCCGCTGCAGGGTGACA
>CAZJNL010000958.1:0-2721 GCA_964546515.1 uncultured Oscillatoria sp. | reverse complement strand
GAAGCGTCGATGGGCCATGTGCGTGACCTGCCCCAGTCGGCCAGCGAAATTCCCGAAGCGGTCAAGGGAGAAAAATGGGCGCAGCTGGGGGTCAATGTGGAGGCTGACTTTGAACCCCTATATGTCATCCCCAAAGACAAAAAAAAAGTTGTCTCAACACTCAAAGAAGCCCTCAAAGGCGCAGATGAACTGATACTAGCCACAGACGAAGACCGGGAAGGGGAGAGCATCAGCTGGCATCTGCTGCAAGTGCTGCAGCCCAAGGTGCCGGTGAAGCGGATGGTGTTTCACGAAATCACCCGAGAAGCCATCCAGGAAGCCCTGAAAAACTGCCGCCACATCGACGAGCAACTGGTGCACGCCCAAGAAACGCGGCGGATTCTCGACCGGCTGGTGGGCTACACCCTCTCCCCCCTGCTGTGGAAGAAAATCGCTTCCGGACTGTCGGCAGGGCGAGTGCAGTCCGTAGCGGTGCGGGTGCTGGTGCAGCGGGAGCGCCAGCGCCGAGCCTTCCGCCAGGGCAGCTACTGGGACCTCAAGGCAACCTTAACGCACGAAAACACCCTCTTTGACGCCAAACTCGTCACCCTGGCCGGCACGCGGCTAGCCCAAGGCAGCGATTTCGACGAAACCACCGGCCTTCTTGCTGCCGGTCGGAATGTGATTTTGCTCAGTGAAGCGGAAGCCAGAGCCCTGCAGGAGCGACTGACCGGCAAACCCTGGACAGTCACCAACATAGAAGAGCGACCGGTCAGCCGCAAACCCGCACCCCCCTTTACCACCTCGACGCTGCAACAAGAAGCCAACCGCAAACTGGGACTCTCCGCCCGGGAGACAATGCGCATTGCCCAAAGTCTCTACGAGCAGGGGTATATCACCTACATGCGGACAGACTCCGTGCACCTGTCCGAGCAAGCGATCGCGGCGGCTCGCGCTTGCGTCGAGCAGCTGTACGGCCCACAGTACCTCAGCCCCCAACCGAGGCAGTACACCACCAACAGCAAAGGCGCTCAAGAAGCGCACGAAGCCATTCGCCCTGCCGGCAGCAGCTTCCGCACCCCGCAACAAACTGGCTTGAGCGAAGACAGTCGAGAATTCAGACTCTACGACCTGATCTGGAAGCGCACCATCGCCACCCAAATGGCGGACGCCCGCCAGACCTTCGTCACCGTTGAGCTGCAAGTGGAAGATGCCGGTTTCCGCACCACCGGCAAGCGCATCGACTTCCCCGGTTTCTTGCGAGCCTACGTCGAAGGCTCCGACGATCCAGAAGCCGCCCTGGAAGACAAAGAGGTGATTCTCCCCCCCCTGAACCTTGGCGATTGCCCCAGCTGCCGCGAACTGCAAGCCCTCGGCCACCAAACCCAGCCGCCTGCTCGCTACAGCGAAGCGTCCTTGGTGAAAACCCTGGAAAGCGAAGGCATCGGGCGTCCCAGCACCTACGCCAGCATCATCGGCACCATTATTGACCGGGGCTACGTCCAAATCGCAGGCAACGCCTTGGTTCCCACCTTTACCGCTTTTGCCGTCACCAACCTGCTGGAAAAACACTTTCCCGATTTGGTGGATACCCACTTCACATCCCGCATGGAGCAGACTCTAGATGACATTTCCACAGGCGAAGCTAGCTCGCTTCCCTACCTGCAGGAATTTTATTTGGGCCAAACCGGTCTGGAAACCCAAGTAAAAGAGCGGGAAAGCCAGATCAATACCAGCGAAGCCAGGACGGTGGAACTGGAGAACCTGAAGGCAAAAGTTCGCATCGGTCGCTATGGCGCTTACATCGAGGCCCAAAATGGCAATGGGCCGGTGACCGCCTCCATCCCCAGAGACTTAACACCGGCAGACCTGGACCCGGAGCTGGTTGACGAGCTGGTGCGCCAGAAAACAGAAGGCCCCCGCAAGTTAGGCATTCATCCGGAAACCGGCGAGCCTATCTACATGCTGAACGGCACTTACGGCCCCTACCTCCAGCTGGGTGAAGCCTCTGAAAATCACAAAAAACCCAAGCGAGCCTCTTTGCCCAAAGGGGTGAGCGCCGACGACGTAACCCTAGAAATGGCGGTGGGCTTGCTTTCCCTGCCCCGCACCTTGGGAATCCATCCCGATACCGGCGGCAAAATCCTGGCAGGACTGGGGAAGTTTGGCCCTTATGTGATGCACGACATGGGCGAGGAGGGGAAAGACTACCGCTCCCTGAAAGCCGGCGATCATATATTGACAATTTCCCTAGAACGTGCTAAGGAACTCCTGGCGGAGCCCAAAAAGGGACGCGGCAATCGCAGCAAGTCCAAAACACCGCTGCGGGAAATGGGCCCCCACCCGGGGGATGGGGAGCCGGTGAATCTCTACGAAGGGCAGTATGGGCCATATCTCAAGCACGGCAAGACCAATGTCTCTGTGCCCAAAGACTTGCCGGTGGAGGATCTGACGCTGGAAAAAGCTGTGGAACTGTTAGCCGCTAAGGCGGCATCGAAGAAATCCAGTCGCAAATCGAGTAAATCTGGCGAGGAAGCAGGCAAACCGGCAGCCGCTGCCGTGCAAACCGCCCCAGCCAAACACGCTAGGAACAGCGATTAGATGCCGTCAGCGACAGAGCGCCAACTACCCTGTTGTTCCGGCGCTGCACACTTGCGGGATGGTAATGTCTGTAGGGCGGGGACCGCACGGAGACTGCCCCCTCCGAAGTGCAAGGGAGCTCCACAGGGGGATTGCCCCTAC
>CAZJNL010000957.1:0-2722 GCA_964546515.1 uncultured Oscillatoria sp. | reverse complement strand
GTCACAACCGTTCCGGGGGATGCCGAGAAGCTCAGCCGCACCCCCCAGAGGTGTTGCTTGACGCCTTTGTAGGTGTTCAACCGGGCAATTGTCTCTTGACCGATGTAACAGCCTTTGCTATAAGAAATCGTGTGCGAGAGCCGCGCTTCTAGGGGGTTGTAATCCTCCGTGAGTTCCAAGTCGGGTGCCGGTCTTCCTTGCTCGATTCTTAACTGCTCCCAGCCTCGCTCACTCAGGGGTGTCGCACCGGCTGCTGTTATAATATTCCAAAGGGATTCGGCGCTGCTAACCGGCAGAATTAAAGTGTAGCCGGCAATCGCCAAACCATTCCCGACAGCCACCCGAACAACAGCCCCGGCAATGTTGAATAACTGATGGCTACCATCGGGTTTACCCACCATTTCTCCTGCGCCGAGTTTCTCCAGCAAGGCGTGACTTTCGGGTCCAATTAAGCTGAATGCAGCGGTTTCGCTGGTGATATCTGTCAGCCGCACTTTGTCGGCAAAAAAGATATATTTATCCAGCCACTGCATTAGTTGCTGCCGGCGGTTGGGGGAGACGAGCAGCAGCACCGAGTCTTCTGTGATGTAAGCTGTCGCCAGGTCAATAGTGCGCGCTGTCGAGGTTACGAAAACGGTGTCGCAACCCTGTCCAGGTTTGAGGCTGTTGAAGTCGTTGGTGCTTTGGTTGTGCAAGAAGCGAAGGCGGTCCGCATCGTCAACCAGGATTCGCCCCCAGTGCGAGCGGTTCGCCACGGCTGCAGTTTGTCGCGCTGCGCCAAGTGCTGCGGCTTCGTTTCCCTCTGATTCCTTACCCAGTTCGGAGGCTGGGTGCTGCACTATCTCTTCCATAGTCGCTATGTTCATTTTGCCTAAAGAGTGGGGCACTGCTCCATAATAGTAGCCTGAACTGACTCCCCTCACCTCTGACAGCGGAGGTTATTTTGATGAACCGCAAAGACGCAGAGGCGCAGAGGGAAGACAGGGAGGGATCTCTGTGAGGTCGGCTGTCACTACTTGTTTATCACTACTGTGGCGCTCTCCTTGGAATGACAGCGGAATGTTCAACAGCAAGTTATTAAACGTAAAATAGGAGATGCGCCCGATTTAAGTGGCGGGCAAACCGGCAAATATCTGCTCTACAAGCTGTTTCGTCTTGGCATCGAGCCGGTTCCAATCCACATCGCCGGTTTCATCGATGAGACTGGTATCAATTTCAACTTCCACGCTTTCTGACTGGGCGTGGGAAGGTCTGTAGTTGCTAAAGCATATCTGGTAGCACAAATCCCACAGGTCAAAGGTGAATTCTTTGTCTTGATGTTGCAGGCGGAGGTGATAGCCCGGATAGGGGGTTTGCACTTCCTGATAGGTGCCTTGCCAAACGGATTCTTCCAGCTGTTTGCGGATGTTGTCGAGCAGGCGGATGAGAGCCGGCTGCATCAGAATTTCTGCTTGCTGCCACGCGACGGTATCTTTAATTTTTGGTTTCATTTGATGGGAGCTGTTTATAGATTATGCAATTTCCGATTTTAACGTCAAAATTTTATGTCTGTATATGCAAACAATATGTGTTTGCCCGCCTGGCACAGAGATCTGAAACACTCTTGCGCCATCGTCAAGGAGCCGGTGCTGATGTACTGAGTCTCCAGCAGGAAGACAGAATCGTCTCCCGCCTGTGCGGCGGGCCAGCCAGGGGCGCGAGGGCCAAGGATAGCGGCCCACCGGCAGAGGAGTTGCCGGTGCAATTTGGTTGTTTGCATGTGCTCGATGGGCAGCTACGGGAGCCTGCCCCTACAAAGCTATCATCCCACGAATGTGCAACGCTGAATCCGCACCGGCTGTACCCTCTGGCGTGCAGGTGTCCGCTGCAGACGCTGAGAGAGCTTTGGCGGCACGCCTGCCGGTGGCCTTTATTTTTTGCCCATCGTCCAAATGTTGCTGAACATCATCAGCAGCGCCCCTATCATAATGACGATGGCCAGCCCGCCTGCAATCCAATCCAGCGACTGAGTGTTTTCCATTGAGATTTTTAGATGTAACCTACAGCGATTACCTTAGCCTACAGCAGGGTGGGTTCAGAACGCACCTGCAGATTAAGGGGGAAGTTCTGAAGACTGTCGGGGGTGCCGGTGGCGGGGTGATAGGGGTTAAGCGCTAAACTAGCGACAGCGATTATGGAAATCGTGACAGCCACACTTAAATTGCACAAATCATGTTTTATTTACATATCCTGTCCGAATTTTCCCGCACCCACTGCATCGCCATTTGTGCGTTTCTGGTGCCTGCCAATTTGCTGGTAACATTGCTAACCATCATTCTCACCGCACTGCGCCGCCCTCAAGTTCAGGTGTGGCGAGCGGCTGGATTTGCTTGCATCCTGGCTGCAGTGATGGTATTTCATGTATATACCTGGCTGAGCGTTGGGGTGATTATGGCTCCCACCTACATTTTGCTGTCTCTGGCAAGTACCTGTTTGGCCATTAATCTCTGGGCGAGCGCCCATCCGCGCAGCATGGTTAGATTGCTCAGAGGCGCGTGATGGAAGCAATCGCCGGCACTTCTTCTGCGCCGGCAATGCTAAGGGCGCACCAACTGCGGAAATCCCCGCCGGCGGTTAATTGGGATTGCCGCCGGTGGGGTTTGATTGATGTGAAGTGATATCATGTCTGGAAGCAATGATCTTGTAGAGACGCGATTTATCGCGTCTCTACAAGAGTTGGGCA
>CAZJNL010000956.1:0-2735 GCA_964546515.1 uncultured Oscillatoria sp. | reverse complement strand
ACTGTAATAACGGCTTGCGTGACTTTTTGGCCCAGATATTTGCTAGCGTCATCCACGAGTTTGCGCAGCACTTGAGCGGAAATTTCTTCCGGGGCGAATTGCGCTTTAGCGGCTGGGCAGTCGAGTTTGACGTTGCCGGTGCTGTCGCGCAGCACTTTGTAGGAAACTTCGGTCGCTTCGTGGGTGACTTCGCTGTATTTGCGCCCGATAAAGCCCTTGACGGAATAGAAGGTATTTTCGGGGTTCATCACCGCTTGGCGTTTGGCGATTTGGCCGACCAAGCGATCGCCGCTCTTGGTGTGAGCGACGACAGAGGGGGTGGTGCGAGCGCCTTCTGCGTTAGCAATCACCACCGGTCGCCCACCTTCCATCACCGCCACACAAGAGTTGGTGGTTCCTAAGTCAATGCCGACTACTTTTGCCATAGGGTTAACTCCTTATAAGATAATAATTTAATGGTGTTTAACTGCCGGGTGTAGTGAGGGCTGAAGCCCTCACTGCGAACCTGTTATTCGAGGTTAACTTTGACAACTCTGTTCTTCTCTTCTTCGGCTTTCGGCAGAGTTAGGTTCAGGATGCCATTTTTGTATTCAGCCTGTACCTTGGTATTTTCAATCCGAGCCGGTAAGGGAATCACGCGGCGGAACTGACCGTAGCGAAATTCAGTGCGAGTCACGCCTTTTGCTTCGGTTCGGGCTTCATGCTTGCGTTCGCCGCTAATCGCGATCGCTTCCGCTGTGACTTGCACGTCTAAGTCTTTGGATTCCACGCCGGGAACCTCCAGTTTCAGGTGGATGGCTTCAGGGGTTTCCGTCATCTCAGCTGGGGGGAGAAAGTCGGTAACACCGTTTTCCCCATTGCTGGCTGGCGTCAGGCTGTCTAATAGCCGGGTCATTTCCCGCTGCAAGGTTTCTATCTCGCGGTAAGGGTTCCAACGAACGAGTGCCATAGTGGTTGCCTCCTGCATTTAAGGTTTGGGGTAAGCTGAGGCTGTTTCCTGAATTGCTGCCTCTGATAGTTAGGATATGCAGGATGGCAGGGTTAGTAAATTCGGTTATAACGAGTGCCTGACTGGTAATTGCCGTACTCTCAACCTGTATTGGTCGCCCCACTCAGACTGTAGGCTAAACCGATCCGCTTCTGTTCGGTAAAGTCTACTTCAACAGTAGGGTGCGTTCCCAGAGGGAACGCACCTATTGAGCCTATTCCCCAAAGTGGGATGCTCCGGTTGCCATTCCCCAGCCGCCAGGGTAAACTCTCTTTCATAAATGGAGACTGGGAAGCTAAGCCTCTAACCGAGCTGAAGCGGAAATACCGAGATTGCCGGTGTCTTTCGACGCTGCTAATCGCAGCAGCCGCAACCAATCGCCTTTTGTATGTACTGTCGGCTGTGCTGGAAGCTATCGCGATTCCACCGGCAGACAAGCGCTCGGCGAAGATGCCGGTTTGAAGCTAGATAAGTGCTATCATCATTGAGCGAGTGAAGCCGAAGCCATTTGATGTCGGTTACAACGCGGCGGCTGACAAGTTCCTCCACAGGTTTGAAGCAGGCATTGCTGACCCCGCACAAAGAACCGCGACCGCTGAAGTTTATTGCGGTCGCGGTTTGCTGTTCACTCAGGTAGAGCCGCAATCTATTGCGTCTGGTGCGCTATCTCTCAGGAGGAATTGACTCTGACCTGCCCAATAGATATCTGTGGCACAGCGAAGGGCGGTAGGGTCGGCTTCGCCGGAAATATTTGTGACACAACGAAGGATTGTACTAAACCGGCCCCCAAACCCGCCCCTCCTGCGGAAACCTCAAGCTTCATCCAGATTGATATCCGCCGAACTGATTGAGTTGCCTTCGTTTACATCCTGCTTTAATTCAAGAATTCAGTCAGGGGGAAAACCCTACTCGGGCAGTGCTATTTACCGCACCTCATGTCGGGAAGCGCCGCCCGCCGGCAGCCTGCCAATCTGCCGGCAATCTGCAATCTTGTGAATCAGCCGGGAATCCTTTTGCCATTTCAGCGGCAATGGGGTGAGGAATGCCTGCTTGATGACGTAACGGCTTATTTGGCAAATGCTGCGACTATTAACAATCCTCTTCTGCCGGAAGTGCCGGCGCTGGGTTTGCAGTTGCAGGATCACGGGCTTTACTTGGGGAGAATTTTGCAGAACGCGCCCGTCGCGTCTCGAGCCGGAAAGCTCGGTCGCAATGCTTTTGATGGCAATAACTGGAGATCACCGGCGACCGAACCGTGCCGGCGACCGGCTGGCCGGCTGCTTGCCGCCGGTCGGTCAGCTTCTGGGGGCGAGGCGTGTTGTTTCCTGAAAAAGGGAGCGGGAAAGAGGAAATTAATGCAGACAGCACCAGCTCGGCTGGGAAGTCGGTGCCCGCGATCGCGCCACCCGACTCGAACCGGCCTGAGGGATCTGCCAGGACGTATTTAACCGACAAAGATTTTCTGGGGATTCCGGATAGGAAGGCAATCAGTCAGAAGGTTGCATCGGTACTGAATGGCAGGCCGATTTAATCAAAGGGTTGCTCGCCGGCGATCGTCTATTGCTTGCGATCTGGTTTATCAATTTTACCAGAAGCCATCACCTCACACCCAGACCTCAGCCCAACTGCTGTATAAAATCGTTTAATCCGAGCCATAATAGCCGGAATATCGCCTCAATCAGGGCGAATAAAACTAGAACACAACCCATAGTAGCGAATCAATATTTTCAGGAGGTTTTATGTTTAA
>CAZJNL010000955.1:0-2740 GCA_964546515.1 uncultured Oscillatoria sp. | reverse complement strand
GAGAGACAAAATTATGGGCGTTAATTTTTCATACGGACTGCCGGCGGCGCTAATGGGTGCCGCCATCGTGGTGGCGCAGCCGCAAGTCGGAGCAGCTCAAACAGTCGATGAGCAAGCCATCGGCAGTATGGCAAAAGATGTTACGGTTGTGATCAACGGGCAAAATCCGGGGTCGGGGGTGATAATTGCCAAGCAAGGCAACACTTATTACGTCCTCAGCGCCAAGCATGTTGTGGCCACCAAAGATGAGTATGAAATTGTCACCTCTGATGGCAAGTCACATCCTCTAGACTATGGCACTGTTAAAAAATTGCCTGAGGTCGATTTAGCTGTCGTGCAGTTTACCAGTGACCAAAACTACCGCGTCGCTCAATTAGGAGATTCTGAGGAGGTGACAGAGGGCGCGGCGGTTTATATTGCCGGCTGGCCCCATCCCGGACGCGCCATTAAACAGCGCATCTACCAGATGACGAAAGGCAGCATTTCCGGTCGCCCCCTCCAGGCTTTAGAAGATGGCTACGCTCTGGTTTATACCAATATCACCAGTTCAGGCATGAGTGGCGGTCCCGTATTGGACGCGCAGGGTCGCGCGATCGGCATTCACGGACGGGGGGAGGGGGAACCTATTTACAATCCCGACACTGGGCAGACGGTTAATGTCAAATCTGGGTTTAACTTGGGCATCCCTATCAACAGCTTTCTCAAAGCAGCCTCACAGGCAGGAATTAATTTGCCTTACTTGGGGGATAACTTTTCTTTTGCGAAAAGCCTTGAGGAGAGTAAATACAAAGTTTTGTCCGTCGCTATCAGCCCCGATGGCCAGACTGTAGCCAGTGGCGCTGCCGGCGGCAGTATTAAACTGTGGGACAGGAACACTGGCAAACAGTTGCGCACCTTTACCGGGCATTCAGATACGGTAGATTGCCTGACTATCAGTCCGGATCGCCAATTCCTTGTCAGTGGCAGTCGGGACGCAACTCTGAAAATTTGGAACTTGCGCACCGGCGAAATGTTGCGCAGCCTCACCGGCGACCGCAATTTTGTTACGTCTGTTGCCATTAGCCAGGATGGCCAGACAATAGCTAGTGGCAGTGCGGCGGACGCAAATATCAAGATTTGGAACCTGGGGACGGGCGAACTTTTGCGCACTCTCAAGGGGCATTCAGACTTTGTTAATTCCGTCGCTTTCAGTTCGGATGGCCAGACAATAGTCAGTGGCAGTTCGGACAAAACTATCAAGATTTGGAACCTGGGGACGGGCGAATTGAGAAGCACCCTTACCGGGCATTCAAATATTGTTACTTCTGTCGCCATCAGCCCCTATGGGCAAATCCTCGCCAGTGGCAGTGATGGCGAAGGTGCCATTAAGATTTGGAACTGGCGCACCGGCGAATTGAGAAGCACCTTGACCGGGCATTCCGGGACAGTTAAATCTGTTGCCATTGACCCCTATGGGCACATCCTCGCCAGTGGCAGTTATGACGGTACTGTCAAGATTTGGAACCTGCATACGGGCCAGCTGTTGCGCACTCTGGAAGTGCGCAGCCCCAAAGGGTATACTGTAGCTGTGTTTTCTGTCGCTTTCAGTGCTGACGGCCAGACCCTTGTCAGTGGCGGTGATGACGGGACAGTTAGAGTTTGGCAGGTGGCAAGGCGTTAACTTCCCTGTTCAGTTGAGAGGGCTTTTCTACCATGTCGGCTGCTGGCAAGCCAGCTATAATTAAGTTAGAAAATCATCGACTAAAGCTGCTTTTAGAGGACTTAAATGGTGCTTGACCGCTTTCGCTCCCTCAGCCTTGTCACTGTCCTGCTGTTCCTGCCGGCAACCCTCGCACTCCCCCTCTCGCCTTATGGGAGAGAGGGTTGGGGGGTGAGGGGCGCAGCAGCAGCACAGGAAGATAGAAACACACCCGCACCCTACAGCGCCGCTGAGGCAAACCGGCTATTCCAGCAAGGCGCAGAGCAATTTGGCACCGGCTACTTTCGAGACGCCCTGCAAACCTATCAACAAGTTCTGGAAATTCGCCGAAACCTCAACGACAAAGCCGGCGTTGCAGAAACCCTGACTCGCATGGGAGAAGTTCGCGCCAACCTCAGTGAATATGATACAGCAATTTCAACTTTAAATCAAGCCCTCGCCCTTCACAAAGAGGTAAATAACCGCGCCGGTGAGGCGGAAGCTATCAATTATATCGGATTTGTTTATCTCAAGTTAGGTGAGTATTCCCGAAGCCTGGAATTGCACCGGCAAGCTTTGGAAATTGCTCGACAAATCGCCAATCGCCAGGTGGAAGGAGAATCCCTGCACAACATCGCCGCTGTCAGCGCCGATTTGGGCGAGTATGGAAAAGCGCTGGAACTTTACCGGCAAGCTTTAGCAATTCGCAGGCAAGTGGGCGACAAGCGGGGCGAAGGGCGCACGCTCAATAACATGGCCGGTGTGTGCGACTCTCTGGGAGATTTTCAGCAAGCGCTGGAATATTACCGGCAAGCTTTAGCGATTCGCCAGGAAATGGGCGACCGAGCCGGTGTGGGGCGCATTCTTAATAATATAGGAGTATTATATCGCCAGCAGGCTGAGTATTCCCAGGCGCTGGAATACTTCGAGAGAGCTTGGCCTATTTTCCAAGAAATAGGCGACAGGGCGAGCTTTAATAGCACTCTCAACAGCCTTGGCGCTCTGTACGAAAGTGTTGGCAAGTATCCGGAGGCGCTAGCCTCCTACCAGCAAGCGCTGGCA
>CAZJNL010000954.1:0-2741 GCA_964546515.1 uncultured Oscillatoria sp. | reverse complement strand
AAGCCCGATCCGCTTTTGCCGGAAATGCCGGGAAAGCGCGAACTCAGCCCTGCAGAGCTTGAGGCGCTGGCTCCTGCTCTCGACCAGCTAAATGCTGAGGCGGCTGCTTTGCTGCAAGCGGGAAAGAAGCTGCAGGCGTTTAATACTTGGAATCGGGAGTTGCGATTGCGCCGGTTTTTTGGTTCGTTGGCTGAGGTGGAAGCGCTGACAAGGGTGGCTAAGATTGCCAGGGAGCAAAGTCAAACGACGGAGATGCAGCTGATTGCGCAGCGGCTGCAAGCGATTCAGCTGGAGGCGCAGGCGGAGGCAAAAGCGCCGGCAGATCCGAAGTTGCTGTCAGCGCTGGGGGCGGCTTTTGTGGAGGTGGCGGCGCGAGAGCAGGCTGTGGGTATTTACCAGCAAATTTTAGCGGATGCGCGAGCTTCTGCAGATATGCCGACGCAAGAGGCGACGCTGACTACGCTTGCGCAACTGTATTTTGGCGGGTTAGATTATTCTGAGGCTGCTGCGACTTATGAGGAATTGCTGGCTCTCAATCAGCAGAAAAGCAATCGCACGCAGGAGGATAATCTGAATGACGGTGTTTATTTGGAGAGGCTGGCTTTTATTTATGATAAGACAAAGCAGCACCAGAAGTCTTTAGCGGTGCGCGAAAAGCTTCTGAACCGCTATCGCGCTGCGCAAGATCCGGTGCCGGTGGCGGCGATCAAGATAGCGATGGGGGAAGATTGTGAAGGGCTTGGCCGGCTTGTTATGGCAGCTCAATACTATCAGGAAGCTTATGCGCTGGCGTGGGCGCTGCAGCAGTTCGCGCGTGCCGGTGAGGCTCTGCAAAAGTTGGGCGCACTCTATTTATCGCAAAAGAAGCCGCAGGAAGCTTTGCAGGTTTATCAAGCGCTGTTAGTGGTGCAGCAGCGAGGTTCGGACTTTTACGGGTTGATGAATACTTACGACCGAATTGGTACAATTAATTTGGATCACAAGGCTTACCCTCAAGCTTTGGCTGCTTTTCAGAAGGGGCTGGAAATTGCCAGACAGCTGAAGTATCAGGAAGACTATTTTGAAAGGAAGATTCAGGGAGTTGGCCAGCAGCGCAACCGGTAGTGCCGGCTTGACGCAGTTAGAAAGTGCCGGCTGGCTCCCTACCGGCTGCCGTTAAAAATCTTCAACAGCTGCCGGAGCATCTTCCTCTTCTTCTTCCTCGGCAAACAGCTCATCTAGAAAAATAAGATTGGCCGGCAGGTGACGCGCCAGCGCCACTCCGGTTGCCTGACAGTATTTTCTCGCGAACTTCTTGGCCTGATTCTTATTGGGCAGGCAGCGATTTAATACTTCAACTTCCAGCCAGCCAAGCAGGTCGCTATAGGGCATGCGCTCTCGCTCAAATACGGAAACCCGCCAATACTCTAAGGAAGGAGCGTCGGGAAATAGGATTTTTTGCTCTTCTGCGCAAGGTTCGCCCTCCTCAAGTATAGTTTCGTAAACTGTTTTGTTGGGCATGAAGTGAACGCACTGGTCGCCTATTTTAATGTCCCGGAACACTCCGGTTTGGGGGTTGGCGTATTTCCAGGATTTCTTGCGTTTGAAGACTAGAGGGATGAGTTCCTCTGTGGATTTTCCGTGCTTGTCGATATATTGCAGCGCTCGCTCAAAGGTGTGGAAAAGTTGGCTGGCGGTGTCTCCGTAGGGATTCACAACCTGCAGCCGGCCTTCCCCAATCTCGCGGATAGTATGGCCTTTGTGTTTGTGTTCCAGTTTCAGCATAGATCAATAGTTAGCAGCTTTGTGGGGTGCGTTCCTTTGGGGGGGACGCGCCTCACTTCTCAATTTTAGGGCAAGGGGTGCCGGTTGCAACACAAGATTTTCACCCTCACCAAGCGCACCCAACGCCTACAAGGGAGAGAAATTTTCACGATCACCCCCCGCACCCTTCGCCATGAAGGGAGAGGGGGGAACAAGAAAAGCAATAATTCACCTCTCTCCCACCTCGGAAGTTAGGGGCTTTGTAGCGTTCCCCTCCCAGGGGAACGCACCCCCAATTCTCACAAAAATTTAACAAAACAACACACAAAATACGCAGCCCTTGTGTTAGAGTGTATGGGGGGGAAATGTGCCGGCATATAAAGTGCAAATTTGGGGGCCAGTAGCCGCAGCTTTATTAATGAACCGCCACCGCCAGCGGCTTCCCGCAGGGCAGAGCGCCAAGTCCGCCAAGAGAGGTGAGGAAGTGGGAGGCGGGCTGAGGATACAGAAACCTGGTTTATTGAAGAAACCAGGTTTATTAATTACCCACAAGTTCGGGAAAAAAACTCCCACAACCGGCAGCACTTGTGTTAGGATGTATGTGGGGTAAAATGTGCCTGCAGATAAGGGTTGTATTTGTGGCCTGGGCGTGGCGATTCCCAACTGTCGGCTTTCAAGCAGGTCAGATAGCGCCGCCGGCACATCTGTTATATAATTGGTACAAAAGGAACATCTCAGTAAGAGAGAGCCTGGCTTATAGAATGAGACTGTTGGCGAATTGATAGGGGGTCAATCCCCACCCTATGCCCCTCCCCGTCAACGGGGAGGGGAGGTTTGTGAAAATCCTGTCCCCTCTCCGTGGGTACGGGGGGGTTAGGGGGGGTAAAAGGCGTGATCGAAACCTTAAGACGCGACATGTCGCGTCTTAAGGTCTAACCCTTCACGCGCACGGAACAGTCTCATAATATCTGCGGAAAAACCTAACCCTACCGGCTGCA
>CAZJNL010000953.1:0-2741 GCA_964546515.1 uncultured Oscillatoria sp. | reverse complement strand
GCTCACCTCTCCCCCATTATCACACCCCCTCAGCCTCCCTGTCAACCCCCTGACGAATCCCCGCTCAAAAACTCTCGCATGTACTGATTCACCAACTCCGGTTTTTCCTGCTGCACCCAGTGGCTGCAATTCGGGATGTACCGAATTTGAAAATCTTCCACATACGCTTCTGTGCCGTAGGTTAATTCCGTGCCGAGAGCCGTGTCATTCTCCCCCCATATCATCAGCGTGGAAACTCGCAGCACCCCCCACTGCTGCTGGTTGAAAAATCCCTGAAAGACGTTGCGGTAATAATTGACTGCGGCGGTGAGGGCACCCCGTTTGGAGGCGGCATCTTTGTACGCTTCGATGTCTTCCCGCGTGAAGGCGCTTTTATCGACTGCCATTCCCGTGAAAGCTTCGCCAATCGCCCGGTAATCATCCCACTGCAACCACAACTCTGGCAGCCCCGGCATCTGGAAGAAAAAGATGTACCAGCTCCGCTGTAGCTGTTGGGGATTGCTGCGCAGCGCCTCATAAAATTTCGCTGGGTGGGGAATATTCATCACAATTAACTTCTCCACCATTTCCGGATGCGCGTAAGCGAAAAACCAGGCGATCGCGCCCCCCCAGTCGTGCGCCACCAAGACGCAGCTTTCATAGCCCAACCCCTTGATAACGCCTTCCACATCTTTGATGAACTCCTCCATCACATAAGCGGATTGCTCTTTGGGTTTGTCGCTGTCGTTGTAGCCCCGCAAATCCAGGGCGACGACTTTATAATCTTTGGCAAATTCCGGGATTTGGTGACGCCACGAATACCAGAACTCAGGGAACCCGTGCAGCATGAGCATCAGCGGGCCATTCCCTTGGGTGACACAGTGCAGTTTTACCCCATTTGCGGTGATGTATTCGTGTTTCCAAGAACCTTCTAGTACAGACATAGATACCTCCTCAACCTTTATGACATACCCGCCGCTGAGTGCGACAAAATTCAGACGCGATAAATCGCGTCTCTACAAGACGGAGGAGCGTGACGCGCTTCGTGTCACGCCCTGCATTATCTATATCACATTTTAATGGCCCTCGCCTTTGCCGCTGGCACCTGAAGTGGGTGCGTTTCCGACAGCAAAAATTTAGACGCGATCAATTAGACGCGATAAATCGCGTCTCTACAAGAAGTGGGGTGCGTTCCGCAAAGCGGGAATGTACATTATATCACATTTAAATGCCGCTCGCCTTTCCCACCGGCAGCTCACAGGCAGCAGCCTCCCCCTTGGGACGGCCAAATTTTAAAGATAAAATTAAGACCGGTCCGTTTAGGTGAATTTGGGTTAAACTCTAAAAAAGACTTGATTGGCCGGCAGTTATTCCGGCCATATATTAGGACAGTAGAATGGGCCAATGCCGAAAGAAAACCTTTATCCGGAACCGCCAACCTGTGATGACCGATTGCTCTGGGATACATGGATGTCCATGTTCCACTTTCCCACACTTACCGTTGCCGACGATCTGGGGCTGTTTCCTCTCCTGGAGAAAGCGCCGGCAACAGCTGAAGAAGTGGCGAAAAACTTGTCTTTAGGAGCGCGAGCCACCGAAACGCTTCTGGGAGTTATGACATCCTTGGGGTATCTGGTGCGGCTGAATGAAAAATTTCAGCTCACCGACGTGTCGCGAAATTTTCTGCTTCCCCACAGCCCCTACTACTGGGGAGGCACCCTGCACTTTTACCGAAATAATCCCCTATCGCACGCATCGCTGCTGGAGGCTTTCCGCAAGGACAAGGCTACCATTTACACAGATAAAGATATCTGGGAAACCCATGACTTAAACGAGGCGCAAAGCAGATCCTGTACCGCTCACATGCACAGCGTAACAGTTTCTCCCGCCACAGGCGCTGCATGGCGAGGTGACTTTGAAGGCGTCAGCCGCCTCCTCGATGTGGGGGGTGGCTCCGGTGCTTTTTGCTTTGCCTTGGCTCGGCGCTATCCCCAAATGCGCTTCACCATCCTGGAACTGCCGATGGTGTGCAAGATAGCAGGAGAATACATTTCTCAAGCAGGCTTGCAGGAGCGAATCGACACCCTGACAATAGATTTTTTCAAAGACCCCTGGCCTTCCGGTTACGATGCAGTGCTGTTCAGCAATATTTTTCATGACTGGCCCAGGGAAAAATGTCTTCACTTAGCACGGCGCAGCTTTGAAATATTGCCTTCAGGAGGTCGCATCTACATTCACGAAATCCTGCTGGCGGATACAAAAGACAGTCCCCTGGCTGCCACTTCATTTTCAATGTGCATGCTTTGGGCTGCTGAGGGCAAGCAATTCAGTGCTGGGGAACTTCATCAAATTTTGGCAGAATCCGGATTTGAAGATATATCCGTAACTCCCACTTACGGCTACTATTCACTTGTCAGCGCTAGAAAGCCATGATCTGATATTGTTTGCGGTTAGCTCCGATCTCATGTCCGGTTGATTAACTGGAGCGATACACCGCCGCCGTTACGATTGCGCCAATAAATAATAATAGAGAGGGTTGGGCGATAAAATTTGCCTCGGGCGGATGCTTCTGCTACAGAGGCTTCAAGCCACCTCCCCGGCGCGTGACGTCGGCATTTATCTCTCGCGAACGCCCTGCCGGCACAGCCAATCCTAGGGATTTTATATTCTCTCTCAACTTCGGTTGAATACCTCTAATCTCTCTCACAAGTTTAAAAAACGGGATAAATCAACAAGTAGGGTGGGTGACGGCGAGCGTACAG
>CAZJNL010000952.1:0-2745 GCA_964546515.1 uncultured Oscillatoria sp. | reverse complement strand
TCGGCCCTGTCTCAGGGGCCCGCGCCGTGGACGATAGCAGCTGGGACTCCAGCTTACATGCCGGTGGAACAATTCCAAGGGAACCCGCAATTTAACAGCGATATCTATGCCTTAGGTACGATTGCGGTGCAAGCGCTCACCGGCTTGCCGGCGGCTGACTTGCCGAAACTGCAAGACCCCAACACGGGGAAAATCGTCTGGCGGCACCGAGCCCAAGTCAGCCCGCAGCTAGCAGACATCATAGACAAAATGGTACACCACCACTACGGCCTGCGCTACCAGTCAGCGGCTGCAGCCCAGGCTCACCTGAACAAGCTGCGCCTCCCCTCGGAGGTGCCACCGCCGCCATCAACGACGGGCACCGAGGGCTATCGTATTCGCAGACCTCAGCCGCCGGTGCAGTTGATCGTAGCGGGGGCGGCGGCACTGATTGTGGTACTGGGGCTGCTGCTGCTGTTGCAGCGCCCGGACAAGACGAAGGCGGAAGCGTTTTACAACCGGGGGCGGGAGCGGGCTGAAAGCGGGGACCGTCGCGGCGCGATCGCGGATTACACCGAAGCGATTCGCTTCAATCCCAGCGACCCCCGGGCCCACTACCAGCGGGGCAATGCCCACTATGACTTGGGGGAATTGGATGCCGCCATCGCGGATTACACCCGAGCGATTCAGCGAAATTCCAACTTTGTCGAAGCTTACTACAACCGGGGTTTGGCCAAGTATGACCGGCAAGAACCGCGCGGCGCGATAGAGGATTTCAACCAGGTGATTCGGCTCAATCCCAAAGAAGCAGGCGCATACTACCAGCGGGGTCTGGCTTACCACGACCTGAAAGACTACCGGACAGCTATCGAGGACTACAACAAAGCCATCGAGCTGGCTCCGGACGACGCTAAAGCCTACCAGGCGCGGGGTCTGGCGAGCTCTGCCACCGAGGACAAGCAGGGAGCGCTAGACGATTACACCAAAGCGATTCAGCTAGATCCCAAAAATGCCGGCGCTTATTACAGCCGGGGCAGAGCTCGCTTTTTTCTGGCAGACTATCAGGGGGCGATGGAAGATTACACCGAGGCGATTCGGCTCAATCCCCAGCACGCCCAAGCTTACAGCAACCGCTGCGGCGCTTATCTCAATCTCGGCGAGTATCGAAAAGCTGTTGAGGACTGCACGCAGGCGATTGAGCTCAATCCCAAAGAAGTAACCGCCTATGACAACCGCTGTGTTGCCCACCTCAATCTCTCGGATCACCAGAAAGCGATTGACGATTGCACGCAGTCGATTCAGATCAACCCTAACAAAGCCAAAGCCTACAGCAACCGGGGACTGGCTCGCGCCGCCGGCAATGATAAGACGGGAGCGATTGAAGATTACACCCAGGCGATTCGCTTAAGTCCCAGCGATGCCGTTGCCTACAGCAATCGCGCCGCTGCCTACTCCGAGCGCGGAGACTACGGCAGCGCCATTGCCGATTACGCTCAGGCGATTCAGCGAAATCCCAACTTTGCCAGCGCCTACTACGGTCGGGGTGTGGCGCGAGCTCAGCTAGGGGATAAAGCAGGGGCAATTGAGGATATTCAGAAGGCTGCCACCCTTTATCTGGAGCAAGGCAGACTGAGCCCCTACAAAGACGCCCTGCAGCAGCTCAACCAGGTGCGGCAGTAGCCGCCAGGGAGAGGGGGGCAGGGGGGGTGCATCTCACTAAAGTCATTACAACACCCCCCAGCCCCCTCTCCCACTTGGGGAGAGGGGGAGAAATAAAAGGTCGTGCAGCAGCTCAACCAGGTGCTGCAGTAGCCGCCAGGGAGAGGGGGCAGGGGGGGTGCATCTCACTAAAGTCATTACAACACCCCCCAGCCCCCTCTCCCACTTGGGGAGAGGGGGAGAAATAAAAGGTCCTGTGGTAGATTTGCGTGCAGTGAGATGCTGCCGGGCAGGGGTAGGGGCGAACAGCCATTTGCCCCTACTTGCAGACCTTGAATCCCGTCTGGAACTCTGGAGAACTTTTCAGAGTGATTCTTTAGAGGTGATTCTACAAACTCTCCCGGATGCGCACCGGCACCCTCAAAGTCCAAAATAGATATAACATCGCTTAGGCGCGGGCTCGCAGTTGAGCAGACAATGCGGTTGAAAAACAGCGGTTGTATATTATATCAGTTTTCCCGCCATCCGAAAATCTAAAATCTAAAATCTAAAATCTAAAATCGATTGGGGTGCTGTGATGATTGGCCAACTTTTAGACCGGCGTTACCGGATTATTAAAGTTCTGGGTTCTAGCCAGTTTGGACAAACCTATCTGGCAGCGGACACGCACCGGCCTGGATACCCGCAGTGCGTGGTTAAGCAACTGCGCTCTCCCAGCAACCACCCCAGAACGCTGCAAGTCCTGG
The DNA here is from genome assembly GCA_964546515.1 of uncultured Oscillatoria sp. Classification (GTDB taxonomy): domain Bacteria; phylum Cyanobacteriota; class Cyanobacteriia; order Cyanobacteriales; family Oscillatoriaceae; genus Oscillatoria. Next base: position 361 of record CAZJNL010000952.1, on the reverse strand, counting down.
AGCTTTTATTTAAAAAAAAGGCAGAAACTCTAGAAAAGCTGGGGAAACACGACCATATTCCCCAACTTTTAGCTGTTTTTCAGGAAAATAAAGACTTCTACCTGGTTGAAGAATTTATTGCTGGGCAGACTTTGGCTGCGGAAATGGCGACCGGCCAGCCCCTGCGGGAAGACCAAGCGATCCGCCTGCTGGAAGAGATGTTAGAGATTTTGGTTTTTGTGCACCAGCACGGGGTAATCCACCAGAACATTCAGCCCGAGAATTTAATCCGACACCAGTCAGACGGAAAATTGGTACTCATCGATTTTGGGGCGTTTAAAGAAATTAGCGCTCAATTATCCAATTCACCGAAAACGCCGCC
>CAZJNL010000951.1:0-2751 GCA_964546515.1 uncultured Oscillatoria sp. | reverse complement strand
ATTGCCACCGGCATTGATGCCAGACAGCACCCATTTTACATCCGGGCAAAGAGGTGTTAGGGCGAGGCGGGTGCAGTCTGCGGGGGTGCCGGCAACCGCATACTCGGTAGCTGAGCGCCAGTGGACGCGGATCGGCTGACCGGTGGTGACGCGATGGCCACATCCCGACCATTCCTCTTTGGGTGCGACGAGGATGCCGGTGCCGTTGAGAGCTTTCTGCAGCGCCCGAATGCCGGGGGCGTCGATGCCGTCGTCGTTGGTTATAATCAGAGTCATATATTTTTTGTCAACTAGCCCGGGAGAGAGCGAAAGCTGTCAATCGGTTGGTGAATTCGGATGGCTGCGGATTCTAGCACCAATTTTACAAACAGCTGTTAATATACAGCAGAGTGCTTGAAAATGGAAACGTTTGGTTTCCCCCACAAACCAGTCAGCAGCCAAGTTAAACAACCCAGTTCAGCCCAATGACGCCGCAAGAGTATACCGCAGAAAGCCTCCTCCAACAACTGCCCCAGCTGAGTGACGAGCAGCTGAAACGGGAGTATTTGAATTCCGTCAAATGGACAGAAACCCTAGGGCAGATGTTGGCGCGTGTCGGCTCGGAAGCCCAGGCGCTGCGAGTGGTAAAATTAGCCCTAGAAGTGGATTTGCAGCTGGGCGCAAAGCTAGCAGGAGCAGTCAAACCAGAATTTCATGCGCAAACTGTAGAGCTAGTTGCTAATTTAGACATTCCCCAACACCCGAAGCTGAGACTGTTAGGAATCACCGGCTCTGACAGCGCCATCTCATCCGTGGCGCAAGCTTTGAACGCGGAAGACTACGATATTCGCTCCAGCGCTGTCGAGGCATTAGGGGAAATTGGCTCGGAGGCGGCGGCGAGTCGGCTGCTGCAAGTTTTGGACTCTGAAAACTCCGGAATTCGCTCCAGCGCTTTCGAGGCGTTAGGGCAAATTGGCTCGCCAGCAACAGTACCGCTATTGCTGCTCGCCCTCAACGACGAAGACGTAGCAATCAGCGCTCTGCTGGCGCTGGTGAAAATCAGCCCTGAAGCGGGCGCAACAGGATTGCGGCAAGTTTTAAACCATCCAACCGAGGCGGTTCGCCTCTTGGCGAAAAATCTCTTAACCGGCGGCGACGAAATCAGCTCTCAGGCGTGGGTGGCGACGCTCGTGCGAGCGCTGAAATATAGGGATTCAGAAGTTCGCATTTCTGCGGCGATGGGGCTGCACGAAATCGGCTACACCTTGCGGAAAACCGGCGACTCGTCTGCAGTGGAACCCCTGATTCAAGCTGTGGGCGACGAAAACCCAGAAGTTCGCCGGTGGGCGGCGGTATCCTTAGGGCGAATCGGCAGCAAAACTGCAGTGCCGGCGCTCATTGAAGCCCTCAGCGATGAAAACCCCAAAGTTCGCAGAGCCGCTGCTAATGCATTATACGAAACCGACTCCCCAGCCGCAGCGCCGGCGCTCACCCAAGCCTTGAATGATACCGATCGTTTGGTTCGCGCTTCTGCTGCAGAAGCCCTCGGCAAAATTGGCTCCGAATCAGCAGTGCCCGAGCTAGTGCGATCTTTAAACGATGAAAACCATACCGTTCGCGAGAGCGCAGCTTCTGGGCTGGGAAAAATCGGCACTCAAGCTGCAGTCGAAGCGCTCATTCAAGCCCTCAGCGATCGAAACCCTCACGTTCGCGCCAGCGCTGCAGTAGCCTTAGGAGAAACCGGCTGTGAAGCCGCAGTGCTGGCACTGTTGCAAGCTTTGAAAGACAGAGACTCTCAAGTTCGCGACAGCGCAGCAGTGGCATTAGGAAACATCGGCTCCTCAGAAGCAGTGCCGGCGCTAGTGCAAACCTTCCTCGATGACATCGCTCTCGAATCTGGCTGCGATTTTAAAGTTCGTTCCGAAGCCGCCAAAGCCTTAGGAAAAATCGGTTCAGAAACCGCTGTGGCAGAACTCGTGCAAGCCTTGAACAACCCAGACGCTTTAGTTCGCGAACTCGCTGCCTATGCCTTGAGGAAAACCGCCACGCTGGCTGCAGCGCCGGCACTCCTGGAAGCGCTGAAAGATGAAGACTACCACGTTCGCGCCAGCGCTGCAGTAGCCTTAGGGAATATCGGCTCCGAAACCGCAGTGCCGGCACTAATTGCAGCATTCAGCGACGAAAAATGGATGGTTCGTGAAGACGCCGCCGAAGCCGTGGGGAAAATCCGTGCTGAATCGGCAGTGCCGGCACTGCAGCAACTTTTGAATGAGGAATCCCCCGAACTTCGCCGCAAGGCAGCTGAAGCCTTAGGGAAAATCGGTTCCGAAACAGCACTTCCCGCCCTACTTGAAGCGTTGAGCGACGAACACTATAAGGTGCGTCACGAAGCCGCCGAAGCCTTACAAAAAATCGGCGACTCGGCAGCTGTAGAAAAACTCCTGCAAGCTTTGAGCCATAGAAATTCCAGGGTTCGCTGGAAGGCTGCCGAAGCTTTAGGCGAAATCAACTCGATCGCCGCCGTGCCGGCACTTCTGAAAGCCCTCAGCGATCAAGACTCTGACGTTTGCCGCAGTGCTGCCAAAGCCTTAGGTAAAATCAGCAGCCCTGAAGCTCTGCCCAATCTGTCTCCACTCCTGCTCAATGAAAACCGATTTGTAATTTGCGCCGCCCTCGATGCCATCTCTGCGATTCAGCAGCGTTGCGGTTATTACAATAGGGCACTTTTATGAACCGCCATAGACGCGCCAGCGGATCGCCCGCAGGGTAGAC
>CAZJNL010000950.1:0-2751 GCA_964546515.1 uncultured Oscillatoria sp. | reverse complement strand
GCAGCTCAAAGAATTGATAAACCCGCCCCAACAACGGTGCTACCGGACATGATATCAGGCATTCGCGAGTTCTGTATGAATCCCTGTCAGGGATTGAAATAGCCAAAGCAATAGCCCCAGCTCTAGGCTGTTCGCTTCCCCAGCAAGTTTTTTCGGGCCCAGTTGTGTGCCAGTTCAAACAGCCCTCCCAGCAAACAGGTTGCCAGCGCCACGACGGCAAAACGCAGCCAGTAGAAAGGCAGCAGCGGTACGAACAGCGCCCAAAGCGCCATCAGAATATTGTCGTGGGTGAGGTAGATACCGTAGGAGCACTCTCCCACTGGACTGAACCTGGTTCTCAGCCTGGGCAGCCGGCTGAGGATCTCAAACAGGAGGCAAAATTCTCCTACGGCTAACAGCGCATCTGACGGCACTCTTAGGAACCGCCAGCCCGATGCCGCACTCCAGTGACATACGAGACCGGCAGCCCATAAAAGGGCGTGCGGAAGAATCCAGCGGCGCTCGAACGCTAACCTTTGGCTCCAGCGGTAAAGGTCGCGGAAATTAGGGGCCGGTCTTGCACCGCGCTCTGCCGGCGGCGCTGGATTAGGGGAGAGCTTTCGTCACCGCCAAAACGATGCCGAAGGCAAATTCAAACAGGCGCGTGGGAAACAGGACTCCCTTGAGCCACATGTCTAGTGCCGCCTCGTCGATGGGAAGGCTGACAAGGATTGCTCTGCAGCCCAGAGAAACGAGTAGCGCTCCCACCAGCAGCACCGACCATCCCCACCGGCGACCCACCCAGACCAGGAGCGGAAATACCAAGTACAGCTGAATGGAGAGGCCAATATACCACCAGGCAACATTGAGAAACCAGTAGTATTCTGGCACCAGATTGCGCAAGGTCGTCAGGCTGGCTGCGAGCGCTGCGACGGCATCAATTCCCCCTTGAGTCAGCAATTCTCGTTTCGGCACCCAGTCCGGATTAACCAGCAGCAGTATGATAGCCAGACCGTGAGCTAGCCAGTAAAGGGGAAACAGGCGCAACAGTCTCCGCCGCCAAAAAGGGATAGCCGCAAATGGGCGCTCGTCCGTTCCTGAGGCGCAGCACTGCCGCCACCAAGATGCCGCCAGTCCGAAGCCACTGGCAATTAAGAAAATATGAACTCCCTGCTCTCCCAGCAGACAAACAAGATTGGCCAAGCCCTCCGCCATACCCTTCCAGCCATTTCCTGGAATATCTGCCAGGATTTGAGAGGCTTGTAACCAGCCCTTGGTGCGTCCTTGGAGATGGAAGATGACCACCATGAAAATGGCTACTCCCTTTAGGGCGGGTAAGGTTTGACTGAGGCGGATGTAGGCTTCGGGCGGCGGTTGGGCAGTCATTGAACTAACCAGGCAGGTAGAATTCAGCCCTAGACCCTCCAGGAGGTTAGCAGGTGGTGGTGCCAACGCGGTTGGTGGGTTTTCCCTTGACTCCCTAGGGCTTGCCCTAAAGAATTATATAGGTTTTGGGGGGGTGACTGGGGCGGCTTTCGGATAAATTGCTATAAGTCCTGCGCCCCACCCAGTCTGTATTTTTGAAACTAATTAAACGGAAATCATCAGGGGATTTCCGCCTGCTTATTTACAATCTAGCGGCGCAGATGGCGGCACCAATCAGCCCCACTTTGGGATTCAGGACAACACTCACCGGCACGCGCTCCACCAAGGCACTCACCCGCCCTTTCTGGGTAAAGGCTCGCATAAACCGGTTTTCCTCTTGAATCAGGGGCAGGATTTTGGCAGCAATGCCACCGGCAATATACATCCCCCCTAATGGCAGCAGTTTGAGGGCGAAGTTGCCAGCTTCCGCGCCGTAAGCTTCCACAAACATTTCCATTGCTTTTTCGCACAAAGGGTCACTTTTTGCCAGCGCTGCTTCCGAGATCGCCGCTGCAGCGTCAACAGATTTCTGCTTGCGCCCCACCTCGTGCTCCCAGGTTTTGACGGTGTGAGCGATTTCTGGCGACTCGCGGGCGTCGAGCCGGTCGCGCAAGAACTGGTAAATGGCCACAATGCCCTGGCCAGAAACAACTCGCTCGACAGAAACTCGGGAAATCTGGTATTTGTCGCGCAGATATTGCAATAGCTGAAATTCCAATTCGTTGCGGGGGGCAAAGTCTGTGTGCCCGCCTTCCGTGGGAAAAACCTGATAGGTTTCGCCCTGTTTGATTAAAAACCCTTCACCCAAGCCGGTGCCGGCACCGATGACGGCAATCGGGGCGTCTGGCTGGGGTTGGCCGGTTTGCAAGGGGAGCAAGTCATCAGAGGTTAGACCCATTATGCCATAGCCAACGGCGGCAAAATCGTTAATTAAACTGACCGGCTTGACGGACAGTTCTCGTTCCAGCCGGTGGGTGTCGAGCAACCAAGGCAGATTAGTCAGCTTGGCGGTATTGTGGAGAATCGGGCCGGCGATAGCAAAGCAAGCTTTTTCCGGTGCCGGTGTGTCGCCCAATTCTTTGTCGGCTGCTGCCAGAAACTGGCGCACAATCGGCACCAAATCGGGAAACTCCTGGCTGGGGTAACGCGCCTCGTAGAGCGCCTGCTGCGCCGGTGCTTCCACCAAGCGGAGGGAAGTATTGGTGCCCCCGATGTCTCCTGCTAGTAATAATGTCATGGCTGTTATTTGCTGTCATTGGTCATTAGTTATCGGTCATCGGTCATCGGTCAAAAGCAAGTGACCAATGACCTGTGACAAAAGACAAATTAAGTAGGTGGACAAAATTC
>CAZJNL010000949.1:0-2761 GCA_964546515.1 uncultured Oscillatoria sp. | reverse complement strand
AAATTCTCTCTCTTCTCTTTCCTTGGCGAACAGGCGCGTCTTGGCGGTTTCCTAAAAAATTTTTTTCACCAATCAATTATAACCGCTATATATCTGTCTTTGGTGCCTCCGTAAATAATAGGGTGCGTTGAGCGCTTCCCCGGCACCCCGCTGGGAATAATTCCTCTCAGCGCTCAACCCACTCTGCTGGTGGCCTTGCCGGTGAGCAGATAAGCCACCATCTCCCCCTTACCTTTTACCTTAATCGCACCCCGCTGCTGAAAGTCGTACTTGTGCCGCAACAGCTGGTAGGTGGTATCCGTTACCTGAATCCCACCGGCAATACCGTGGGATTCCATGCGGCTGGCAGTATTTACAGTATCGCCCCACAAGTCGTAAATAAACTTTTTCAGGCCAATCACACCGGCAACCACGGGGCCAGTATTTATGCCCACCCGGATCTTAAACGGTTGGCCCGTCTCGGCGCTCAGTCTGCGGATTTCCTTCTGCATGTCGAGGGCCATTTCTGCCACCGCCTCGGCGTGGTCTTCACGGGGCACCGGCAAGCCGCCAACCGCCATGTAAGCGTCGCCAATGGTCTTGATTTTCTCCAAATCGTGCTTTTCCGCGAGCCGGTCAAACCGGGAGAATATCTCGTTGAGCAGCTCCACCAATTCTCCAGGAGTTATAGTGGCAGAAAGCTCAGTAAAGCCAACGATATCCGCAAACAGGACAGTAACTTCCTCAAAACTGTCGGCAATGGAGCTGGTGTCCTGTTTCAGGCGATCCGCAATCGGTGCCGGCAAAATATTCAGCAGCAGGCGCTCGGCTTTCTCTCGCTCCAGGCGCAAGGCTTCTTGCGCCTGCTTGCGCTCGCACGCTTCCATTGCAAGAGTTGCCATATAAGCTAGATAGCCGACGAAGTTTTCTTCTTCTAAGGCCCACTTTCTGGGTGCCCCGACCTGTTCCAGACAAAGCACCCCCACCGTCCGTCCGCCGAGATGTACCGTCACCTCCAGCACAGAGGAAATCCCCAGAGGAGTGAGATAGTTGGCCAAAAGCTCCCGCGTCCGCAAGTCAGTGTGGGCGTCATGTGCCGCAATGGTGCAGTCGGTTTGCATCGCTTGGAAATAGCTGGGATAGTCGCTGGCACACAGCTCGACACCGGCTGAATGCCGGTTTTGAGTCAGTTCGTACAGCTCAACGCAGCGCAGCGACAGCCGGTCGTCGCTGTAAAGCCACACGCTCGCCCGCTCTACGCCCAGGGTGTGCGCCCCTGTTTCGGCAATCTCCCGTAGCGCCGCGCTCAGATCGCCGGTGTAGAGGGGCTGGCAGTGAGCCAGTTCTATCAGCGCCGCCTGCTGCATTCGCAGTCGGGTTTCGCTCGAAAGCAGCGCCGCTTCCATCTGCTTGCGGTTGCTGATGTCTTCGATGTCTTCGACGGTGCCTTCGTAGTAGAGCAAATTGCCGTCGGTGTCGCGCACCGTGCGGGCGTTCTCCGAAATCCAGATGATGCTGCCATCTTTGCGATAAACTTGAGATTCAAACTGAGCGATAGCATCGTGCTATTGCATGGCAGCGATGAACTCGGCACGCCGTTTCGAGTCAACGTACAGTTGCTTGCTGATGTCGGTGATTTCCATCAGTTCTGCCGGTGAGGAGTATCCATAAATGCGGGCTAAGGTGGGGTTGGCGCTCAGGTATTGCCCCGCCAGCGTCGTCTGGAAAATCCCGTCCGTCGAGTTCTCAAAGATGCTGCGATATTTTTCTTCCGCTTGCTGCGTCGCTGACAGCGCCGACTGCAGTTTTTCATTCGCGGCGCTCACTGCCTGTCCCGCCATTCTCAATTTTCTGATAATGTAGGCGGAAATTCCTGCTAGCGAAACCGTGGAAAATATATACAGCAATAACCTCTAAACGCCCACAGTTTTTAGAGCTTGTTCGTAGGGGCGATTGTAGGCTCTGTAGAGTGACTCGCTGCGCTCAAATGTAGGCAGTGAAACCAGCTTTTCCAGCAGCTCATCTACCTGAGGCTTATTTTGTAAAATCTCTTTCGCGTGGGCGATTGCCAGCTCCAGGTCAGAACCTCTCACCGCGAGACTGTAATCCTCTCGCTTTTCTAGCAGCCTGTCAATCTCGCTGTTGATTTTCGGAGCCAGTTCTTCACTCGCCGTCAAGTTATAAATCAGTACATCTCGCAGCATGTCGTTAACAAAGGCAGCCAATTCCCAGTCTCCTTTTCGCGAAGCTTGTCCGGCCAGTTCTGTGGCCAAGACTGGGAAATAGTAGAGGGAATTTTTGAGCAGGGCATTCTGGGACTTGAATTGTTCGATTAAACTCTCTTTTTGCCGGTGGATAGCTGTGTGCGATTCCAAAAGTTGCTGGATTTCTGCCCGCCCTTTTTTGTTAAGAAAACTCGGAGTTTGCTTCAGCTCATTTTGCATGGTTTTAATTTTCTTCAAATCCTTGACAGTCCGGTCGGAATGTGTTACCAATCCATACCTCAATTCAAAAACGTCCTTATTGAGGGTGGCATCTATTTCCTTGAGCTGGTGTAAATTCTCGTTAAAGCGGTCGTGCTGGTTAAAATCAATGGCCAGGGAATTCCCCAGTAAAAAACTGAAGACAATCAGCGCCATTGAGGCGAGCGCAATTTTTTTCTCGGCAAATCTCATAATGATCCACCTTGATATTCACCGGTCAGGGTTGTTAAAAACTTGACAATCAGTCTTTTCTGGCGACAGCTGGCGTCCCACTTGATACTTTACCATCACAGCAATTG
>CAZJNL010000948.1:217-2761 GCA_964546515.1 uncultured Oscillatoria sp. | reverse complement strand
CCCCTAACCCCCCCTTGAAAAGGGGGGGGACAGGAATTGCCCCCCTTTTTAAGGGGGGTTGGTGGGAAAGACGCTGTCGCGTCCCGCAACGCTTACGAAAGGTTCGTGGAACATAACTAGCAACTTGAGTTATATTAACAATCCCCACTCCTGCCAGCGAGAGACGGTGACAGAAAAATCGAGCGTTGAGGAACAAGCTTCTGTCGAGCCGGTAACAGCAGCCGCTCTTTCAGGGTTAGCGGTACAGGCGAGGGGGATATGTCCCTCCGCTGCTAGCAAGCCGGAGGTGGGATCTAAACCAACCCAACCGGCACCTGGCAAGTAAACCTCCGCCCAAGCGTGCAAATCTGCGCTATCCTGCGGTTTTTCCTGCGATGCCAAATCGATGAGATAGCCCGACACAAACCGCGCCGCAAGGCCAAAATGCCGCATTATCTGCACGAGCAGCCAGCTGCTATCCCGACAGGAGCCAATTTTTCTCGCCAGGGTTTCCTCACAGAATTGGATGCCAGACTCCAAGCGCTGCTCATAGGCGATTTCCTCCGGCATCCGTGCGTTGATCGAGACAATAAAATCAGTGATGAATTGTTCCTTTCGGTCAACTGTTGCCAGCCATTCCCGCAACAGGGAGCCGGTTTCTGTAATTTCCAGAAACGGAATTAGCTCTTTGGCTAGATCGTCCTCATAAGTGAACGGGTATTTTTCAGCGTATGGTTCTAGGAAGAAATCAAAAGGGTTAATAGGGTGCAGCTCAGCAATCAGGTCAACTTCAAGTTTCAACTGAGCGGTTGGATTCGGAAATGTCAGCCGCGCCAGGAAGTTTGCATAGGGATCTTGCAGCCAGTGGAGGGTGTGTTCTGGGGTGTGAACTTGGAAAGAATAGCGTTGAATTGGCGTGCGGCAGTGGGGTGCCGGTCGCAGCCGCACGATATGCGGCCCCAAGTAAACCAATCTGTCGAATCGGTAAGCTGTTTGGTGATTTAGAGCAACCTTGACGAACATACAAGTATTTGTTTGCAATTAGCGATCGGAGCGTGTTTATAAAGTAATTGTTGCAGCTCTCTGCCGGTGGTGATAAACCGGGTTTCTCTTGCTGGGGTCACTCATCTTTTCCGCACTTGGCCACAATCCATCCGGTTTCTGGCAGCCCTCACTTTTTCTTTATAAACACCCGCTAAAGCGCTTTTTATCGTTGCCTGGGTGGCCGACTTTGGTGCCCCGATAATGGTGTCAGATGCCAGTAAGGGCGGGTTTACACATATCCGAAGCCACCCGCAGATATCTGGGGTGAACCCGCCCCTACCAATTCCCAATTCCCAATTCAAAATTACATTAAACGGTGCCCGCAGTTAGTGCAGAAGCGAGCGCTCGGTTCGGCTGCAGCGCCGCATTGCGGACAGAAGTTTTTGCCGGCACCGGCGGAAAGCGGATTCCCCAGGCTCATCGACATATTGCCCATGCGCATCTCCATCGGGTTCATTCGCATTTCCATATCCCCCATCTTCATGGGTTCCACCGGCGAAATCGGTTTCATCGGTGCCATCGGTTTCATCGGTGCCATCGGTTTCATCGGTGCCATCGGTTCCATTTCCCGCACCGCCGGCATCCCGCCTTGCTGCGCCGGCAACTCTTCCGCCCCCGCCAGGTTGGGCGCTTCACTCACCGTGCTGATGCCGGTGGCTGCGATATTGACAAAATGCTGCCCTTGTGCTGTAGTAATTTCCAAGACGATGCCGGCTGGCGTGCGGAAGGCGACGGGGGGTGCCGTCCAAGTGCCGGTGGTAAAGCTGGTGCGCTGGCTTTGCTGCTGTCCTGGCCCGCTGCTGACCGTAGCCACCGCAGTCTGCTGTCCCTGATTTTCCACAATTACCTGATGGCCCGCGCCCGCGTAAAATATATAAGCCATGATGGTGCCTAATGAATTTGACACTCCCACCCTGCGAAAGGATGGGATTCTCTGGCCTTTTAGCCAGATATCCTTTTTGAGAAGTTTCCGGACGCAGTCCTTGTGCCTGTAAGGCAGGTCTGCTATCCCAGTCTTTCAACCGGCTTCTCGGACGTACACTTTTCCTTGAGAAACCCAACGCGCCCGCCCCTTGAAGCGAGTCGCGCCTTTTAGTTTGGCCGTGCTGACGGTCGTTAACTCAATCGCTGTTTTATTTTAGCTCAAGCAATGAGCGAGTTAAATCAATCAAAAGTAAATTTTTGTAAACTGCTGTCACCCGCCAGTCCGGGGGCAGGTTTTAACCTCTTGTACTGACGATATCACCATTTTACCTTACCTGAGTAGGGTGCGTTCCCCTGCAGCCAAACTATAAGTAGAGTTCTCTCCCCTTGAGGGAACGCACCCTACGATCTGCCTGAGTAGGGTGCGTGACGCTGCAGCCAAACTATAAGTAGAGTTTTCTCCCCTTGAGGGAGAGCACCCTACAGTCTGCAACCCAACGATAAGCAGAGTGCTCTCCCTTGAGGGAGAGCACCCTACGATCGCCTTGGGGGGTGGGGTTCGCAGGATTTAGGAAAGACCGGCATCCAGTCATATCA
>CAZJNL010000948.1:0-207 GCA_964546515.1 uncultured Oscillatoria sp. | reverse complement strand
TCCTTATTGCAAAACTTTTGTAGAACGCCGAATCGCGTCTCTCTACAATGCCGTCGCAACCGTTGATGATATCACCTTCCTGCCTGCTGAATCGGAATTGAAATCAAGAACTCCGTGCCCTCACCGGGGGCTGAAAAACACTGCAATTGACCGCCATGCTTGTCTACAATCTGGTAGCTAATCGACATCCCCAACCCCGTACCGGCA
>CAZJNL010000947.1:0-2762 GCA_964546515.1 uncultured Oscillatoria sp. | reverse complement strand
TCACCCAAAATGCCGGTGAAGTTCCCTTGCTGGTCGAAAGTGAGAATTTGATTAGTGGCCAAGCTGGTGGTCACGAAGTAGGGTGGGCTGCGCCTGGGGAAAGGCGGCAAGGGGTAAGTGCCCCCCGGTCGTAGCGCCCGCACGGTAAGGTTGGTATCGACAATGGTTTGGACTGACTGAACTTTGCCACCCCCCACCACTATCCAACTAATCAAGTCCAAGTCATAGCGGTTGCCAGTTTTTTTGACTGTGGCGTCGAGCTCTTTTAAGTGCACCACAACCCGGTTGCCTGCAGCAAAAGATTCTTCGATAGTGAGTCTGCCAGCTTGCACTAAGTCCTGGAGCGGCAAAATTAGTTCTGTGAGCACAGGACCAAAGGTTCCGTCAGGGTTGACAGTACCTTTAGCCGCTCCCGAATAGGGCAGCAAATCCGGATCGCTGCCAACAGCAAAACTCCAAACTGCATCCGTAGCACTCAAGGCAAAAAAGGATTTGGGATTGGCTGGATTGAAGCTTTCCGGATCGCTGCCGTTGATTACGGCATTCCACATTCCCACCGCTATTTGGCGCGATGCTTCTGTATCGGCTGAGCTATCGGCAACCGCCGGCTTTCCTGTGAGCGGATCGTCGTCTGGAATCGCTGCCGGGGTTGCGCCAGCCAAAGCCTGATTCAGGATGTAGGTGTTTGATAATCTCTGCAGTGAGGAGATTAAGCCATCGCTGCGCACTGCCAGCAGGTCTGCAATATCCATCTGGAAATCTTCGCCAGTGGCAATTGCTGTGCCGAATTGCGCAATTCGCACGGCGACGCGCTCGCCATCCTGGATAAATTCCAGCGGCGCAAACTGTTTCTGAAACAGCGTCTGCCTTGTGGCTGTCAAACACTGCTGGACTCCCACCGCACCCAAAAACCGTCCCGCAAAGGGAAGGCGGTTTGTATCTCCTGAGATGTTCCAAATTACATCAGGTGATAGCAATTGCAGAATCGGTTGGGTATTTGAGGGGTTAGGTATCCAAGCGGCTATCGCTTCGTACAGCTGCTGCGCAATTTGAATCTGCACGCTTTCTGCAGCCAGGTGAGCCGGTGCTCCCTGCCGCCGTTCCTTCAAGCCGGAAATGAGCAGGTGGTTTAATGCTTTTTCTAAAGAACCACCCACCTCTGCAGCTACATCTGGGTTGAGCGCTAAATAATTCTTTAAATCTAAATTGCGCACAAATTTGCGCCCTTCGGCTACCCCAACACTGACTAAGTGCTTGAATACTTTCTCCCTGTCATTGGCGAAGTCTGCCACCGCGTCAGGGTTGTTAGCAACGTAGAAGTTGAGATCGACTGCCGGTGAAAAGCGCCGCCCTTGCTTTAATCCAGAAGTTTGCAAATGCTTTAACAGCTGTTCGGGTTCTGTCACACCGGCAGCAACGAGGTCGGGGTTGCTATTCCGATAGAAGTTGAGGTCAGCAAAAGGCGAAAACCGCCGCCATTCCTTGATGCCAATGGTTTGCAAGTGATCCAGCAACTGCTCGGGAGCGGTCAAACCGGCTTTGGCTAAGTCTGGGTTCGCAGCTGCGTAGAAGTCTAAATCCACAAAGGGGGAAAATCGTCGCCCTTCTGCTACTCCGGATGTTTTTAAATGTTCTAACAGCTGCTCGGAATCGGTCAGTCCGGCTTGCGCCAAGTCTGGGTTTCTGGCTGCGTAGAAGTCTAAATCTACAAACAGGTCTGATAGATGCTCAATCATTCGTTCCGCTCCTTTACCTGGAGGTAAAAATTCAAAAATTCCTAAATATTCACGAAATGCCATCCAAAACTTTCGCCAATTTTGCGTCACATTTAATACTGTAAATTTTGCCAACTTTTATCACCTATTAACTCTGCCCTCAGCGGCGGATCGGGATAAAACAGCATTTTTCTGAAAAATAGTTCAAATTATGCCTGCCGCCCTTTTAGAGTTGGAATGGGTTGCGAACCCGTATCCTTTGGCTGAAATCGCTTATATGGCTGCTGTGTTATCCAGCCCAGTCGCGCTTGTTTGTCTGCCAAAATGGGACGCTCCCTTTTCTCTCACCCGCAATAGCTGTTATCTCTATTGATATCTGACTCTCGAAGATTTCCGCCAGTCGTTTTTTTCGGTTAACACATTTGAGTGTCACTCGTTTATGCGACTTCTCCGCTATGCGCAACTCTCGCCAGTCACATCATTTACTTGCGCGGCTGTAATATCGCTTCCGGTGGATTCACCGCAACCCCCTCACACTCGCCAACTCCCTCTTCCCTTGGGGGAGAGGGGGAGTAATATTAAGTTCGGTTGAATACCCATAAGATCGCGCTCATTGGGGCATTGGGCTGGCAGCGCTAAGATTGCGCACACACCAGGGGTAAGCAGTCACCTCTAGTATTCAACATCTTTTCACGCTGTAGTTTTTGATGTCTTGTAGCGCTTTAGTGTTACAGGCATCCACAGGCGTTATTCGCCTATGGATATATTAACTGAGCCGGTCGGAGTTATGTTGCCAGTTTGGCAACAAACTACTTTATTTTTCTTAATATTTCTCAATATTGGCGCTTTTCCGGATATAGCTCCAGCACTGAACCGCGAGGGAAATTCCCAGGCAGTCTAACGACTGAAAACTAAACAGTATTGGATGCCTGGGGGATTTTAGATGGCAGAATTTTATATGGTAAAACCAGAAATGAAAGCCGATCTGGGCGGGAGCATCCCGTTTTTGCAAATACACCCTGGCGATTGAAAGATGCTGTTGGCGAA
>CAZJNL010000946.1:0-2767 GCA_964546515.1 uncultured Oscillatoria sp. | reverse complement strand
GAGGCATAGATATCCAGCGGGAGCTCAACCGGCTCGAGGAGATGATTCTCGACAGCCCCCGCATCCCACTGACCCGACGCACTCTCATTGATGAAGAAATTGTGCTAGATCAGCTGGATCTGGTGCGCCTGAACTTGCCTGCGGCTTATCTGGAGGCTGAAGAAATTATGCGCCGCCGAGAGGAAATTCTGGGGCAAGCGGAGCGGTACGCGCAGGAAATCCTGGCGGCGGCTGAGCAGGAAGCGGCTCAGATTTTGGATGAAATGGGGCTTATCCGGCAGGCTAAGCAGGAAGCGGATCAAATCCGGCAGCTGGTTGAGCAAGAGTGCGAGTTAGTGCGAGAGGAGACTATTGCTGAAATTGAGCGGGTGCGCAGGCTTGCCCAACAGGAAATCGAGGAGATGCGGAACCGCGCGATGGCCGAGTGCCAAGAGATTCACGCCGGCGCTGACGACTATGCCGATCGGGTTCTGAGAAATATTGAGCTGCAGCTGGGCGAAATGATGAGGGTGATCCAAAATGGCCGGCAGCAGTTACACCAGTCGCCGGCAGTTTCGCGCCCGCCAGATCCCCCGCCGGCTGTCCCGCCACCGGCGCGTCCGGCACCTCAGACGCGCCCAACCGATCGGCCAAAGCATTAAAAGGGGCAGTGGGGTGCGGTGATAGCGCACCCTACTGCTAGCCCCAACGCCCCTAATCTGGATACCAAAACATGCCTTTAATCCCCTCAGGGTCAGGCATAAAGCCTAAATTGCGGTAAAAATCCACGACATGGGGGTCGGCGAACAGGGTAATGTTGCTGATATCTTCACTGCGAAGTTTCTTGATCAGAAACTTCATCATCGCCTTACCCAAGCCTTTGCCTTGACAATCTGGGTGAACCACCACATCCCAGAGGGTGGCATTAAACGCATGGTCTGATGTGGCGCGGGCGAAGCCAATCAGACGGCGTTTGGCCCCGAGCTGCTCCCACATCGAAACCACGAGAAAACTGTACTGAATGGCTTTTCTGACTTTCCGCAGCGGACGCCGCGACCAACCGACAGCATCGCAGAGTTCTTCGAGTTCGTAAAGGTCAATGTCCCGGTCGGTCGTGAAATAAATGCGCAAGGGATTGCCGTTGCGATCCCGCAGGATCTGGGGGACTGGCTCGCCTGCACCTGCAGCAACATAATCCTCAGTTTGGACTGTATCGGGGGCAGAAGAGGCGTCAGAACCGCTAAATAAGTTTTTCCAAAAACCCATGCCGGCGACTTTAAGGTATTGAGACTTGCCCCGGCGGGAAGCGCGGGGAATTCTTCTGGCGCTGGGACCGGAATATCTGGTAGGAGGCTCATGCCTGCAGATCCCTATTTCCCGGCACACCACGGAAGCCATTACTGGCGAGCGTGCTATCTCCAGACCGCTGTTGATTCAGGGAGAGGGCGTTTACCGCACAGCTTCAGACGCGACGGGCGCGTTTTACAAGTGGAGGTAACGCGAGAGTCCCCACGTAGCATTGAAAACATTATATCAGGATGTTGAGTGCACCTAAAAGTCCGTGCGCATTTATCTGTTTCAATCCCGAGAGAGGGATTTATGCCACCTAACCGAGCGCCATGTGTAGATAATAGCACGTTCCCAGACACGGTCTGTATAAAGGCCACAGTCGCTAGAACCTGTTTGGCGTCGCTCGGGCTGACTCGCTGCCAGTCCAATTCCCCCGGGAGCGCCGGACTTGAGTGTTTTTGCTCAGGGGTGCCGGTGGGGGTGGGACAGCCGCTGACAGCCCTCTACGGGCCCGCCAAAGTCATGAACCTGTGAAAGCCATCCAGCCCTAGAATGGGAAAAGAGGTCGGTGCGGTTGTTGTTCAGGAGGAATTGTCAAGCTGAGGAAGCCAGTATGCTTTTCAACCTTTCGGGGAAACGTTGAGCCGATTTTTATCACACAGGCAGCTTGAGGTCGGGGCACTGCCGTGCCGCGCCCCCACTCGGTACGCTTCAAAGGCTACGATCGCTCTCCTGCCGGTATTCCCTGTCACTCAATGCTGCAAATGTTGCCCTCAAAACCCAATGCCCCTTGACGAGCGGATTTTCAAGAGAGCGACCGTCCGGATTTGAGATTGACAGAGACTTAAACGCCTCTATCAATCAGGAAAACTATCGCTCGCCAGATGCCGGCGGGCGCGGTGTCAGCCCGCTGTAGCCGCGGCTCGCGGCTTCCCGCACCCGTGGGATAGCTCGCTGCCGGTGCGCCCCAAAAAAGCAGGAAGCTTTCCATCAACAAAGGGCAGTGATGTCCGTCGCCGATCTGGCAGCGTGCAGATTAAGCAGAAACTGGGCTGTAGTCCTCCCTAGTGCATTCGAGCTGGCAAGTGAGTTTCCCCCCCCCAATTATGGCTCCAGGTTTAAAATCATCGACACTGGAATTGCTCAAGCGCTTTAACCGGGCGTTTCCCCAGTTCTACGAGCAATTTGTCAGCAGTGAAATTCAACTGCAAAACCTGAAGCTAGCCTACCTGCTCTACAAAACGCGGCAAGCCGTGATTGAGCTGAAACCGGAAGGCAACAAAAGCGCCCTGCATTTTGCATACCGCAACCAGTCGTTTCTGCTGAGCGATATTTTTGGCGTCCTAGCCGCCTACGGACTGACCATCCACAGCCTCAGCCTGTATGGCCAGATATGCCCGCCCATGCTGGTGTTTATCAAACTGGTGGTGTCTCGGGGGGGCAAAGCGCTGACGGACAAGACTGCAGAAAACGTCTGCAGGGCCATTCGGGAGGCTCT
>CAZJNL010000945.1:0-2769 GCA_964546515.1 uncultured Oscillatoria sp. | reverse complement strand
CCGGGGGGGTTCGCGAAACGCGATCGCAAAGAAGAGGGTGGCCAGCGCCAAGAACAGTACCAAAATGTAAACAACGCTTTCCATATCAGATTTCCTGTTGCTGTCGTTAACTACCAGTTTACCAAGGTTAAGCTAAGAACGATCCAGTGACTGGGGTTTGTCATTGCTGGCATCCGCCGTCGCCGGATCGCTCTCAATTCAAAAGCGGCAGGGTTTTACGCTTCCACTTTGCGGGTAGACTTGTCACCCACTTTCTGGAAGGCACCCCATTCCACCTGTTCGATGTCTAGGTCGGGGTCAACACCGGCAAACACGTCGCGGAAGATAGTGCGAGTTCCGTGCCAAATGTGACCGAAGAAGAACAGCAGGGCGAAACAGGCGTGTCCGTAGGTGAACCAACCGCGAGGGCTAGTGCGGAACACACCGTCAGAGTTGAAGGTTTCCCGGTCAAAGTCAAAGATTTCGCCGCGTTGGGCCAGACGAGCGTACTTCTTGACTGTGGCGGGATCGTCAAAGGTTTGACCGTTGAGTTCGCCACCGTAGAAGCTGACCTTAACACCTGCTTGCTCGAAGCTGTACTTGGATTCAGCGCGACGGAAGGGAATGTCGGCGCGAACGACGCCATCTTTGTCAGTTAAGACCACGGGGAAGGTTTCAAAGAAGTTGGGCAGGCGGCGAACCGACAGCTCCCGACCTTCTGCATCTGCGAATACGGCGTGGCCCAACCAACCTTTAGCGAGGCCATCTCCGTTGTTCATTGGCCCGACGCGGAACAGACCGCCTTTAGCCGGGTTGTTGCCAATGTAGTCATAGAAAGCCAATTTCTCAGGAATAGCTGAGTAGGCTTCGGCTTCGCTTTGGCCTTCGGCGACAGAAGCTTGCACGCGCCGCTCAATTTCCTGCTGGAAGTAACCGCTGTCCCACTGATAGCGTGTGGGGCCAAACAGTTCTATGGGGGTGGCGGCGCTGCCGTACCACATCGTACCGGCGACCACGAA
The DNA here is from genome assembly GCA_964546515.1 of uncultured Oscillatoria sp. Taxonomy (GTDB): domain Bacteria; phylum Cyanobacteriota; class Cyanobacteriia; order Cyanobacteriales; family Oscillatoriaceae; genus Oscillatoria. The sequence continues at coordinate 1,771 of CAZJNL010000945.1, read as the reverse complement.
GGCGGCGAAAAATACAGCGGCGATACTGCTGGAAAGCACCGTTTCGATGTTCCCCATCCGCAGGGCTTTGTAGAGCCGCTCGGGCGGACGAACGCTCAGGTGGAACAGACCGGCGATAATCCCGACAATGCCGGCGGCAATGTGGTGAGCCACGATGCCCCCCGGATTGAACGGGTTAAAGCCTTCTGGCCCCCACGCCGGCGCTACCGGCTGGACGCTGCCGGTCAGCCCGTAGGGGTCGGAAACCCACATGCCAGGGCCAAACAGGCCGGTGAGGTGGAAGGCACCGAAACCAAAGCAAAGCAGACCGGATAAGAACAGGTGAATGCCAAACATTTTTGGCAGGTCGAGGGCGGGTTCGCCGGTGCGAGGATCGCGGAACAGTTCCAGATCCCAGTAAACCCAGTGCCAGCAGGCGGCTAGGAACAGCAGCCCCGCCAGTACAATGTGAGCTGCAGCGACGCCTTCAAAGCTCCAGAAGCCCGGATCGACGGCGGTCTCACCGGTGACGCTCCAACCGCGCCAAGAGCCGGTCACACCCAGACGGGCCATAAACGGCATGACGAACATGCCTTGACGCCACATGGGGTTGAGGACTGGATCGGTGGGGTCGTAAATGGCCAGTTCGTACAGAGCCATAGAACCAGCCCAGCCGGCCACCAGGGCAGTGTGCATTAAGTGTACTGCAATCAGACGGCCCGGGTCATTCAGGACGACTGTGTGTACTCGATACCAGGGTAGTCCCATTTATCTGCGCTTCCTCCTCCGGGAGAGATGTCTACTTGAACGCTATTTTTTGGTCGGGTGCTTAACTGCTAGAGTTTTAAGCTGCTTGTTGCCGGCCCGTCAAGAAGCTGACTCGCAGCAAGAGTGCTGGCAGTTTGACAGTGCGTTCTGAAATATGAGTAGTATTTAAAGAAGTGTAACCAATGACGCACCTGAATGCAAGCAGTTGGCAGCGTTTTTGCCGGCGGCGCTTTGGCCGGGGGCTTATGGCCCCTTTATCTCTGTTCGGACGAGCTGGTGGATTCGCTCCCGACACCTGGGGCTTGGCACAGGACACCTGCGGCGCAGAGTCGCTCCACCACCTGATCGCCGCTGATCAGGCGTTTGAGCACCACTTGACCGATGGGTTTAGCGCCCGCACCGGCAGAGGTTGCCTCGCTCGGCTTGACTTCCACCATCAAAACGGCATCTTCGACCCGATAGAGCCACATTGTTTCGGCTGGCTCCACCAGACAAAGGTTCAGGCGCTCAATGTCAGGTTGGCGCCGCCAGGCCATTTCGTTCCAAATGCCCTCGGCTCCCCAGACGCGACCGATTGTCCATCCATCAGATAAGAAGAAATATTTCACGAACGTTTCTAAGCTCGCTTGGTTGGAACTTGCTGTTTGCCAAAAATCCGCTTCTGTGGCCCGCAGCAGCGGCGGGCAAGGGACAAAAATTGCGGACGGAATGTTTCCTATTAAACAGCGAAAAGAGGCGCTGGCAACTCCAAAGGACGTGCCAGCTCGCACACCCCCCTTCCCTTGCCCGACCGGCACAGATTGCCCGCCGAGATGGCCACGCAACCTGCGCTGGCCAATGGGCGTGGCCATTGCTCCTTCCGCAGCGTCTGCGTTCCCGCCCCACTACGCCACAATGATTGTCACCGGACTTATAGCGGTTTTCACTTGGGTGAAGTACGGTTCGTAAGCGTTGCGGGACGCGGCGGCGTCCGGGGGGGGGGGGGGGGGGGGGGGGGGGGGGGGGGGGGGGGGGGGGGGGGGGG
>CAZJNL010000944.1:0-2774 GCA_964546515.1 uncultured Oscillatoria sp. | reverse complement strand
GCAGTGATTGTCATGGGGTTAGTCAATGCCATTGTCAAACCTATTCTGACCATTCTCACTTTGCCCCTGACTATCCTCAGCTTGGGTCTGTTTCTGCTGGTTATCAACGCCATCTCGCTTTCGCTGGTGGGCTATTTCACTCCGGGCGTTACTGTTGAGGGTTTCTGGCCGGCTCTCATCGGTTCCATCGTGCTGTCCCTAGTGTCCGGTCTGATTAACAAATTTGTCAACCTCGACCAGAGGCTGCCTGATTGAGGGCTGGGGTGGGAGCATCCCCTTTTCGCAAAGATTTTCACCCTCACCCCCCTAATTCCAGACGCGATTTATCGCGTCTCTACAAGAGTGGGAGAGGGTGCCCTTACCCCCCGCACCCTCTGCCCTTGAGGGAGAGGAATTGGGGGTGAGGGTGATTGCAAAAATGGGATGCTCTCTCTCCCTGCAGGGATTGCCAAACCCACCGGCATCTTTTGTAGAGACGCGATTTATCGCGTCTTCATCTCTTGTAGAGACGCGATAAATCGCGTCTAGATATTTACCAAAACATGATACAATTCGGAATTACTCCCCACTAAAACCCAAATAACCCCGTGGCGTAATCATCCAACCGGCATGAGTGCGGGTGCTTTGATTGCCAATCAGCACCGTGGTCAGCATGTCAATGGGTATTTCGAGCAATTTGTCAAGCGTCGTCAGACTAATTTGTTCCTCCTCTCGATAGGCGGAGCGGACAATCGCCACCGGCGTGTTGGGATTGCGGTACTGCAAAAAAATCTCCCTGGCTCGCACAATTTGCTCGGTTCTTGTTTGCGAGCGCGGATTGTAAAGGGCGGTAACAAAGTCCGCCATCGCAGCGGCGAGCAGTCTCTTCTCAATTACCTCCCAAGGCGTCAGCAAATCGCTCAAGCTAATGGCGCAAAAGTCGTGCATTAGAGGTGCTCCAACGCGGGAGGCGGCGGCTTGCAGGGCAGTAATTCCGGGAAAAACTCGCACTGCGGGGGTTTTGCCATCCCAGTTTTGGGCGCGGAGTTCTTCGAGCACTAACCCCGCCATGCCATAAATGCCGCAGTCGCCGGAAGAAACAACCGCTACGGTTAACCCCCACTTTGCCAGTTCAATCGCTCTGTTAGCTCGCTGGCGCTCCTGCGAGATCGGGAGGGATTCGACAATTTGTCCGGGATGAAGCAGGGGGGCGATTAAGTCGATGTAGAGGGAATAGCCGATAACGGCGTCGGCTCGGGCGACGGCTGTTTGGGCGGCGGGGGTCATTTGGTCTAGTGTACCGGGGCCGGTGCCAATTAGGAAGAGGGTGCCGGTGCGACCGGTATATTCTTGTTGGGATTGGGCAATGGCGACGGTGACTGCCCCAGGCTGTGCTTCGGCGCGGTAAATTTGTTTGGGCGCGAGTAGGGGTTGGGGAGGGGATGCCGGGATTTGGGGATTTGGGGATTGGCTGTCTGGGTTTGCGGCTAGGAGGGCGGCGGCTTCGGCTACGCTGGGGGTTCGGACTTCTTTTTCGACTGCGGCTGAGGGGTTGGGCACCGGCACGTTTCGCAGCAATTCCGCTGGGAAGGTTCGCAATGGCCAGTTTCGATATTGGCAAAGTTCTACTAACCCAATTTCATCGGCTTTCAGGTCGATTGTGGCAATGCCGGCAATGGCGTTTTCTGCTAGGCGATGAGTTTGGCAAGTCTGCTGAATTGCTGTCTCAATCAGCTGTTTGGATGTGCCTCGCTCGCAACCGACTCCCACCCACAAAACTCTTGGATGCCACTGGATTTCTGGGATTTGCCCGGAGTGGGATAAGTGTCGCTGTTTGTGAGTAATCCAGATTCTCGCCCCCGGCTGTCTCGGATTTTCACCGGCATTCTCAATGCAGGCACCGGCATTGTTAATGCAGGCACCGGCATTCTCAATGCAGGCACCGGCATTCTCAATGCAGGCACCGGCATTGTTAATGCAGGCACCGGCATTCTCAATGCAGGCACCGGAATTCTGTCTGCCATCCGGGTTTGTGTCAATTGCTGCAGGCTCAAAATAGAAAGGATGTTTTTGGGGGAGATGGGTTTGCCAAAGGGTGGAGCCGGCTTCTTGAATGACTTGTACGGGTTCGCCTCGCGCCACAGCGGCGCTGACACCTGTCCAATCGCCGGCACCGCGCTGCCAGCCAAAGGATACGCCGAGCATATCTGCAGCCGGCAGTCCCAATCCAGCTGATGCGCCGGTTAAGACGGGTGTGGCTCCCAGTTGCAGGGCGATAAGTGCTGTCAGTTGGTCTGCGCCTGCTTGGTGTCCGCCGCACAAACTGATGACAAACTTGCCGTTTTCATCTAATATTACCACGGCGGGGTCGGTGGATTTGTGCTGCAATAGGGGTGCGATGAGGCGAACTGTCGCGCCTGCGGCTAAACAGAAGATAAATGCGCGGTGGTGTGGCCAGAGTGTGGCCAGATGGGCTTTCAGGGAGCCGGTGTAAGTTTGGCTGCCTTTTATGCCGGTAATCGATTCTGGCACCCAGAGGGTAGCACCGGCATTCTCGCACAGAGGCTGGAGGCGTTTAGCGCCGGTGGGGGTAGTGGCGAGTGCGGCTATTGGCTGAAATTCCTGCCAGATTGAGGGCATGGGGCATGGGGCATTGAGCATTGCTAATTTTGGTTAATCTAGAAGATATGATATTAGAGGTTGGATTTTATATAGCGCGTCTAAATATTATTCTTATAATTAACCGCCAAGGACGCCAAGGACGCCAAGAATCCTCTTGGCGCTCTTGGCGTCTT
>CAZJNL010000943.1:0-2775 GCA_964546515.1 uncultured Oscillatoria sp. | reverse complement strand
AATCCAGCCGGTCGCTGGAGTGTGGTGATTGGGGATGTGATGGGTAAGGGCGTTCCCGCCGGTTTGATTATGACGATGACGCGCGGGATGCTGCGGGCAGAGGTGCTCAACGGTCACTCGCCGGCGCGGATTCTGCAACATCTCAACCGGGTGATGTATGCGGATTTGGAAAATTCCCATCGGTTTGTGACGCTGTTTTATTCAGAATATGACCCGCAAAGTCGCATTCTGTCTTACAGCAACGCCGCCCACCACCCTCCTTTGCTTTGGCAAGCTGCTACCTGCTCGATTAAGCGTCTGGACACTCTGGGCATGCTGATTGGTTTGGATGCGGAAAGCCGGTATGAGGAAGCGAGCGTGCTGCTGCAGCCGGGAGATACGATTATTTATTTCACGGATGGGTTTACGGATGCCGCTAACCAAAGCGGCGAGCGCTTCGATGAGGACAATCTGTCCGCTGCTTTCCAGTGGGCTTGCCAGCACTGCTCCAGTTCTCAAGAGATTCTGGATTATCTGTTCGAGCAAGTGCAGCAGTTCATCGGTGCGAATAACCGGAACAGTGATGATATGACTTTGGTGGTTATGAAGGTACAAGCTACTGAATAGGGAAGGGGGAAAACGGTGGGAGTGAGCGAATTGCAGGCAATCACAGCTGGTGCTGCCGACATGCAGGGGCGCTCTGCTGTGGGTTTTGGGGGTGGGGATTGTTTGCCGGCGCTGCTCGGGCAGGTGCCGGTGAGCTGGACTTTTCTAGCTCAACAAGTCAGCAACCAAGATTTGTGGGGTCAGGTGGTGAGAGCCTGGAATCATTTTGTGGGGACTGGCCAAATCTGGGCGCTGCTGATTGGCATTGCTGTGGGATATGCGTTTCGGGGCATCAGTCGCTATTGAGGGGTGTCCGGACTGAAACATTAAAGTTTAAAAAACCCTTTTATCCCTCAAGAAAAAGGGTTTTTGGTTATATCCTAAAACCGTTAATTACTTGGATTTAGGATGACAGGACAAAAGACTTCTGCCTGGAGCCAGCGGTTTGAAAAGGCGCTGCATCCCGCAATTGAGCGCTTCAATGCTAGCATTGGCTTTGACATTGAACTGATTGAGTATGATATCACCGGCTCTGTGGCTCACGCCAAGATGCTGGCAAAAACCGGCATTATTTCAGCGGAGGAGGGCGAGAAGCTGGCTGCCGGTTTGGAGCAGATCCGCCAGGAATACCGGGAGGGAAATTTCACTCCTGGGACAGATGCGGAAGATGTCCATTTTGCGGTAGAGCGCCGGCTGACGGAGATTGTCGGGGATGCCGGTAAGAAGCTGCACACGGCGCGTTCGCGCAATGATCAAGTGGGTACGGATACCAGGCTTTACCTGCGCGACCAAATTAACCAGATTCGGGAACAGCTGCGGGAATTTCAGGAAGTTTTGCTGAATTTGGCGGAAAAGCACGTCGAAACGCTGATTCCCGGCTACACGCACTTGCAGCGAGCCCAGCCGGTAAGTTTGGCTCACCACTTGCTGGCTTATTTTGAAATGGCGCAGCGCGACTGGGAGCGTTTGGGTGATGTGTTCAAACGGGTGGATATCTCGCCGCTGGGTTGCGGTGCGCTTGCCGGCACGACTTTCCCGATAGACCGTCATTATACAGCGTCGTTGCTGGGGTTTGCCGGTGTTTATGCAAACAGCCTGGATGGGGTGAGCGATCGCGACTTTGCGATTGAATTCCTGGGTGCGGCTAGTTTAATTATGGCACATCTGAGCCGGCTGTCTGAGGAGGTGATTCTGTGGGCTTCTCAGGAATTTGGCTTTGTGACGCTCACCGACAGTTGCGCGACGGGTTCCAGTATTATGCCGCAAAAGAAGAACCCCGATGTGCCGGAATTGGTGCGGGGGAAAGCCGGTCGGGTTTTCGGGCATTTGCAAGCGCTGCTGGTGCTGGTGAAGGGGTTGCCTCTGGCGTATAATAAGGATTTGCAAGAGGATAAGGAAGCTTTGTTTGATACAGTTAAAACGGTGAAAGCTTGCTTGGAGGCGATGACGATTTTGCTGGGGGAGGGGATAGAGTTTCGCACGGAGCGTTTGGCGGAAGCGGTGGCGGAAGACTTCTCGAATGCGACGGATGTGGCTGACTATTTGGCTGCGAAGGGAGTGCCTTTCCGGGAAGCTTACAATCTGGTGGGGAAGGTGGTGAAAACTTGTCTGGCTGCTGGAAAGTTGCTGAAGGATTTGAGTTTGGAGGAGTGGAAGGCGTTGCACCCGGCGTTTGAGGGGGATATTTATGAGGCGATTGCGCCGAGGCGAGTGGTTGCGGCTCGCAAGAGTTACGGCGGAACGGGGTTTGAGCCGGTGAAAATAGCGATTGAGAGCGCCCGTTCTAGAATCAGTTTGTGATTTTCTCGCGCTCCAAGTCAAGAAACCAGGTTTCTTAAAGAAACCTGGTTTCTGGCAGCCGTGATTTCAATGCCGGTTAAGTGCCTTTCGGTATTAATGAGGGGCAGTTAACAATAAAATGTATAAGAAGGGGGTGCGTTACGCTGGGGCGGAACGCTACAATTCAGGAGGTAACTATGTCGAATCATCACAGCCACGAACCGGCTAATTACAGTCTCGCTTTTAAAATTGGTCTTGCCCTCAACAGCGGGTTGGTAATAGCTGAGGTAATTTTTGGTTTGCTAGCGCATTCCCTGGCGTTGCTTGCGGATGCCGGTCACAATCTCAGTGATGTTCTGGCGCTGCTGCTCGCCTGGGGAGCGAGTGAGCTTTCCCGCCGCCCTCCGACAC
>CAZJNL010000942.1:0-2782 GCA_964546515.1 uncultured Oscillatoria sp. | reverse complement strand
TACTGCCAGACAGACTGACTGACTGTCGGGGCCGGTAAATAAACCTGCAATTCCTTGTCGGCGTCTTACAATTTTCAGTATAGGATCTATCCGGGTATTTTCACCAAAATTATTCAGGAGTTTAGCTCATAAAACTCAAGACTATTGCGGCTAGGGGCAGCCCGTAAACCTCAAAAAAATCAGAAAATTCAGAAAAGTCATGGTATGCTGGAAAGGCAAACCTTGAACCAAGGGTGCTCAATGGCTGATGCAGAGGTCTTAAAACTGGTAGAACTGGCAGACAATTGGATTGGCCAAAAGACAGGCGAGGTGCTGGATGACGCCCAGAAGGCGATCCTGCGGCAGGCTCTCGCCGGTCAGAGGCTCAAAGATATTCAAGTGACCGGCTACACCGGCAACACCGTGCAGCGGGAAATCGCCCCCAAGTTGTGGAAGCTGCTGTCACAGGTGACGGGAAAAAGGGTGAGTATAAAGACCGTGCGGCTGGTGCTGGAGGGATTGCGGGAAGAGCCCAGCCCTTCAGGGAGCTGGGGGGCGCGGGATCTGGGGGGCGCGGGAGTGGCGAAGAGCGCCAGCCCACACACTCCCCTGGGACAGACCTCCCCCGATCCCCCCCCAGAGGGGCTGGAACTGCCGGGGGGACAGCTGGATCTGGCGTCGAAATTCTATATCGAGCGCCCTCCCATTGAAGCCCGCGCCTTTGAAGAAATTAGCAAACCGGGGAGCCTGATTCGCATCAAAGCCCCCAAGCGAATGGGCAAAACTTCCCTAATGACCAGGCTGCTGCATGAAGCCGAACGGCTGGGCTGTCGCTCAGTGGCGCTGAACTTCGAGCTGGCAGATAGCGAAGTTTTCACCAATCTGGATAAATTCCTGCAGTGGTTCTGCGCCATCGTAACAGACGACCTGGATCTGCCCATTCAGCTAGACAGCCGGTGGAGCAAGTTTTTGGGCAGTAAAAAGAACTGCACGAATTACTTTGAAAAGTATCTGCTGCCGGCAATTGGCGCTCCCCTAGCTTTGGGGCTGGATGAAGTTGACCGGATTTTCCCCCATGAAAAAATAGCGGATGACTTTTTCGGCTTGCTGCGGGCTTGGCATGAAAAAGCCAAGCAAAGCGATATCTGGAAAAACTTTCGGCTGGCAATCGTACACGGCACAGAAGTTTATATCCCCCTCAGTAACGACCAGTCCCCGTTTAATGTCGGGCTGCCCATTGATCTGTCCGAGTTTAACTCAGATCAACTGCGCGACTTGGCGCACCGGCACGGCTTAGATTTAACCGGCACCCAAATAGAGCAACTGATGGCGATGGTGGGCGGACACCCCCATCTTGTCCGACTGGCTCTCTATAAAATTGCTCGCCAAGATGTCAGTCTAGAGGAGATCCTCAGAGACGCCCCCACTGAAACGGGAATCTATGCCAACCACCTGCGACAGCACCTGCGGCATTTAGAACAGCATCCGGATTTAGCTTCAGCCTTTAAACAAGTTGTTGAAACAGACTCTCCAGTGCAGCTCATGCCGGCAATCGCTTACAAGCTAAACAGTATGGGACTGGTGCGCTTGCAAGGCAATCAGGTCACAGTCGCTTACGACTTGTACCGGCAGTATTTCCGCCAGCGCTTGCTTGGCAGCGAGCGCCTCAGCCCTTCCCCACTGTCCTTGTAGCGTTACCCTACCGAACCAAAAAATGTAATTCCTCCCCCTCTCTCTTGGCGTCCTACCCTGCGGGCGATCCGCCGCGTCCTGTGGCGTATTGGCGGTTTATTATTAATAACTCCTGTCGCACAGGGGGCAAGAAAAATCTACAATCAAAACCATATGACTCATCGCTTTCTCGACCGGCCAGAAGTGTTGCGCGTCCTGTTCCATCCCAAACGGGATGACAGTTTTGAACCCTTAGACCCAAAAACGCGCCCGGTTGCCGTAGAGGTGGAACCGGCAGTTTTTCTCAGGGGATGGCTGTACCCAGCTTTTTACAATTCGCCGGCTATTCTTTTCTTTCACGACAAGGCAGAAATTGCCGCTGACTATGATGCATTTGCAGATTTTTACACCCAGATGGGCATCACCTTGCTGGCGATCGATTACCGTGGCTATGGAGCGAGCGACGGCACGCCGACAGCTAGCAATATTCTGTCCGATGCGCTAAAAGTATTCTTAGCAGCCGCTCGCATCTTCCACTCAAATCGGCTGGCACCAAAGGAGCTTTATGTTATGGGCAGAAGTCTCGGAAGCGCCCCAGCCATTGAAGTGGCTATGCACACTGCAGACAAACTGTCGGGACTGATCGTCGAGAGTGGCTTTGCGGAAACAAAGACACTTTTGGAGCGCCTGGGGATGCCGGTTGACGAATTCGACGAAAAGCGCGACGGTTTTGCCAACGGCATCAAAATTAGCCGAATCCCAATCCCCACTCTGATTATACACGGGAAAGAAGACGTGCTGATTCCCCCCGCCCAGGCGCAAGAGCTCTACCGCAGCTCCGCCGCACAAAAAAAACAGCTTGTCCTGATTCCACGCGGCAATCACAACACCTTAATGATAGCCGGCATATCCCAGCAAGGAAAGTCCCCCTACTTTGAGGCCATTCGGGCATTTGCCGGCGGTTAAGTGAGTGGATATAATTAACTCCAAGATGTTTTAAATTTCGCCGGAATGGCTTTTCCCTCGTTCCCAGGCGGAGCCTGGGAACGAGAAAGGGGAGGCAGAGCCTCCCGAGAGCATCCCCTTTTTGCAAAGATTTTCACCCTCACCCCCCTAACCCCCCTCTCCCATA
>CAZJNL010000941.1:0-2782 GCA_964546515.1 uncultured Oscillatoria sp. | reverse complement strand
TCTGGCGTCAGCATGATATTGTGGGGTTTGATATCCAGATGGCACAGCTCCGCCTTGTGAACCGCTGACAAAGCAGCCACCAATTGTTCGATGATTTCCGCAATGCGTCGCGACGGCAATTTATTTCCAGGTTGCGCGTCTAACTCTTGCCGCAGGGTGCTATCATTTATCAGTTCCATCACCAGATAGGCGGTGTTTTTTCCTCAAACAAATCGCGCACCGGCACCACATTGGGGTGATTCAGTCTCGCCAAAATCTGGCATTCCCGCAGGAATCGCTCTTTGCCGCGCTGGTAAGCGTCTTCATCCGCACGCGGCACATTCAAGTTGCCGGTGCTCCCGTTGCGCAACGCCCACAGATGGGGGTAGTATTCCTTAATTGCCACCAACTGTTGCAGCAGAGTGTGGCAAGCGCGGTAGGTGATGCCAAATCCGCCCCGCCCCAAAGCGTAATCTATTTCGTATGTGCAGGTGTACAAGCTGGTGCTGGGTGGGAGAACATCTCGCAGCAGGGAGGACAAATGCACCCCGCACTCCGGGTTGGGGCAAATTTCTTCCTTGAGAGGGATTCCGTTCAGATGGCATCTCAGGCACCGCATAGTTTTGGGGTTGGGTTGTGGAACTATTTGGATTATAAATGGAGTTGTGACATTTGGCAATACCTCACAACTGGGGAGGCTGACGCGAAACCCATCGCGGCGACTAGAAACCAGATTTTTACAAAAAGAAAAAGTGAATTTACAAGAAATCGGTTTTCTTCTAGTGGGCTAGCCGGAAAACTCTGCTTTCGCACAGTAGAAACCCGGTTTCTGGCACTTCGCCGCTTTAACAATCGCGGCGACTAGAAACCAGGTTTATCCAAGAAAACTGGTTTATTTATGGAGGTGCGTGACGCTGGCGCGTCACACTACTAAGCTGGGGTGCGTGACGCTAGCGCGTCACCCTACTATTATACTAAGAATAGTTGAGTAAAGGTTACTTACCTATGACAGTCTCCGTCACTTATCGCTCAACCCAGATTGAATACCCGGATGAAGATGGCAAACCGATGGCTGAAAGCGACCCAGCACGCGACTATCTGTTCTATAGCGTTGACGCCCTGGATATTTATTTCCAAAACCGTCCCGACGTATATGTGTCTGGAAATCTGTTTGTCTATTACGAAGAGGGCAATCTCGAATCTGTCGTAGCGCCGGATGTGTTTGTGGTGTTTGGCGTACCCAAGCGGAAGCGCCGGTCTTACAAAACCTGGGAAGAAGCAGGCATTGCGCCCGATTTTGTGCTAGAAATCACCTCTCACAGTACCAGAAGCAAAGACCAAGGTGCCAAAAGAGGGATTTATGCCTTTTTGGGGGTGCGCGAATATTTCCAATACGATCCAACCGGCGACTATCTCAACCCCCGACTGCAGGGGGTGCGCCTAGTTGAAGGCAATTATTTGCCGGCACCCTCAACTTCGCTGCCCGATGGTACAATCTCAGTAAACAGTGAAGTATTGGGGTTAGAGTTGCGACTGCTTCCAGGAGGTGAGCTGCGCTTCCACGATCCAGCAGCCGGTGAGACACTCCTGAGTCATCAGGAACAAGTTATCGCGCGACAAGCTGCTGAAGAACGAGCACAGCGAGAAGCCGCCGCCCGACAAGCTGCTGAAGCGCGGATTGCGGAACTCGAAGCGCGTCTGCGCTCATTGCAAGGAGAATCCCCACAGTAGTGTGACGCGCCGGTGTCACGCACCCAAAACTTTTTACACCAACTCCCAAACTCCCTCTCACTCCCCCTAGGCGTGCAGGCGGGGAGGGGGTTGGGGGGTGGGGTTCTTCATCCCGCGTTCTGCGCGACGCTAAAAATCTTCCCTTCACGGCAACAACCTGTGGTAAAAATAGATAATCGGCGCGAAGGCTTCGCCCACCTACCCCAAACCCATGCCGGCATAATGTAAAATCGATATGAGTGACTTGTCTGACTTCGAGACGGAATCAACCAAACCAGAGGATGAGAATTCCAGCGTCTTGCTCTCCATCGGCGATTTGATGTCCGGTTTGCTGATGTTCTTCGCCCTGCTCTTTATATTAGTGCAAATCCAGCTGCAGCAGCACGTCAAAAAGCTTGAAGAAAAAATGGCCCGCATCGCTCAGCTCGAACGCGAACTGGAGGATTACCGAAAGGCATTTGAAGCGCTCCCCCAGATTATCGCAGCTACCCTGGAAGCCAAGCTAGGAGGCAAAGACATTTTCACCGTCGATCCAGTAACAGGGGATGTCAGCATTCGCGATCGCATTCTCTTTGATAAAGACAGTGCGCAACTCAAACCTGCCGGTAAAAAATTCCTGCGAGCGTTTATCCCCCTTTACAGCAAAGTTGTCTTTTCCAACCCGCAATTTTCCGAGCAGATTGCCCGCATCGCCATCGAAGGGCACACCAGTTCCGCCGGCACCGAGGGGAACAATTTGAGTCTCAGTATGGAGCGGGCGCTATCTGTCTCTAATTATATCTTCTCGAAGGAGGTGAATTTCCCCACAAAGGCGCGATTGAAACAGAAAATCCTGGTATCAGGGCGCGGCGAGACAGACGCCAACCAAACCGCAGACGATCCGCGCGATCGCAAGGTGCTTTTCCGCTTCCAGCTGCGCCGGGAAAATTTTGAGACTTTGTACCGACAGATACAGTCTTTGGAAAAATAAAGGGTGGGGGTGCGTTACTGCGCTGGGTGCTTTAGGGAGCATCCCATTTTTGCAAAGATTGTCACCCTCACCCCCCTAATCCCAGACGCGATAAATCGCGTC
>CAZJNL010000940.1:0-2783 GCA_964546515.1 uncultured Oscillatoria sp. | reverse complement strand
CCTTCCAAAAGCCCAATAAGGTAGTGGCCAATATCCCCTACAATATCACCGGCCCGATTCTAGAAAAACTCTTGGGCATTATTGCCGCACCGAATCGAGCACCTTACGATCTAATCGTGCTGCTGGTGCAAAAAGAAGTCGCAGAGCGGCTGTACGCCCACCCCGGATCGAGAGCGTTTGGCGCACTGTCGGTGCGCGTGCAATATTTGGCCAGCTGCGAGTTAATCTGCAACGTGCCGCCCGGGGCTTTCCAGCCGCCGCCAGAAGTGGACTCAGCGGTGGTGCGCCTGCGCCATAGCCCTACAGAACCGCCTGCATCTCATCCCCGACAGATGGAGACTTTGATTAAAGTGGGCTTTTCCAGCAAGCGCAAAATGTTGCGAAATAATTTAAAAGGTATAGTGGAGCGCGACGATTTGAGTCACTTGCTGGAACAATTGAATATAGACCCGCAAGCCCGCGCCGAAGACCTGAGCGTCGCGGACTGGGTGCGCTTGAGCAATCAGTTGCAGCTGACCGATCGCAGGGGCGAGGAGTCAGCGCTGACGGCAACCCCAAATCCAGACACCGAAAATCCAGGCATTTCCTAGACCTTTCCGCCCTTTCCGCCCCTTGCCATGCAGTCCTACTCCCTAATTGCCCCAGCGAAAATTAATTTATATTTAGAAATCATCGGCGCTCGCCCCGACGGCTATCACGAGCTGGTGATGATACTGCAAAGTGTGGGTTTAGCGGACACAATTGACCTGCGCCCCAATGGGACTGACAAGTTCCGCCTCCACTGCGACCACCCGCAAGTGCCGCTAGGCCCAAATAACCTCGCCAGCCGAGCGGCGAAACTGATGGCTGAGCAATTCCCGAATGTTTTTGCTAACTATGGCGGCGCTGATATCACTATCCACAAGCACATTCCCGTAGCAGCAGGGCTCGCCGGCGGGTCAACAAACGCCGCTGCGGTTCTGGTGGGGCTGGATTTGATGTGGAATCTGGGTTTAACTCAGTCGGAATTGCAGGAACTCGGAGCGCAGTTGGGGTCGGATGTCCCCTTCTGCATTGCCGGTGGAACGGCACTGGCTACGGGGCGGGGAGAGGAGCTTGACCCCCTGCAGGCTCCGAATCATCTCTGGGTGGTGCTGGCAAAGTACCGCAGTCTGGAGGTTTCCACAGCTTGGGCTTACCAGACGTTCCGGCAGCAGTTTGGCAGCAGTTACGTTTCTGACCCGGAAAGTTTAGAAGACCGCCGGCAGCGGGTACACTCGGTCGGGATGGTGGGTGCGATCGTGCGTCGGGACAAAGCCAAAATTGGCCAGCTGCTGCACAACGATCTGGAGCGGGCGGTGCTGCCGGCTTACCCCCAAGTGTCGCAATTGCGGCAAGCGCTGCAACTCCCCGGTGTCTTGGGCGTGATGATGTCCGGTTCAGGGCCAACTGTCTTTGCCCTCACCGAGTCGGAAGCTCAGGCATTGCAGGTGCAAGAGCTTGTCTTGGCTGCCATTTCTGACCCCGATTTAGACCTGTGGGTGACTGAGGTGAGCAGCACCGGCATTCAGCTGGCATCCCCCTACACCCATCCGTCTGAAAAACCATGACTGACCTAACTCCCAAACCCCAACCCCCAACCCCCTCTCAGCCCGGGGCGCTGCGCTGTGCCACCGGCTCTTTGGTTGCCGGTGCTATGGCATCTGCTTGCTATTTCCTGACTTCTTCGATTGGCCAGACTTTTGCTAGCAAGCCGGTGCACTCAGATAATATTACGGTGCTCAATATTGCATCTGCTGTTCGCACTCTAGTTGTGGGCGTCAGCGCTCTGGCTACCGGCGTTTTTGCTCTGGCATCTTTGGGATTAATGGCTCTAGCTGTGCAAATCCTTATTCAGCAACTGGGGAAACAGCCGGCACCGCCTGAGGACGTCCAGCACTAAGGGGTACTCTCCCATCAGGGACGATTGCATTCTGGCTCTAACAAAGATTCCCAGGAGAGTGTTGATTGGTGGATCAATGCTGTGCTCTTGCACGCCAACGAAGTAATTTTGATGGTTGTGCTGAAAGAACTGTGAGGTGCGCTTGGACGCACCCTGTTTGCTTACTGCCGGCAAAATTGACTGGTGTGGAGCACCTCTTCACCGCAATTCGGAATCCAGGCAACCCACTCGCTTGCTGAACACTGGCACAGCAGCAGCGCTTCCTCAAAACTGAAGGCGCTCGGAAGGTCGAGCAGTTTTACCCAAGTACCGGGTTGCAGTTCCTCCAGCCACTCGTGCCGGTCAGTTTCTCTAGCACCTGCTTGGGGGTGAGTTGCCAACCGGCTGTTCAATTCAGGCTTGCGGATGTCGAGTTTCATGGTTTTTCCTCCACTTACGCAGCTCACGGCTAAGGCTTTCCGACCGGCTTAAAGCGCAACTAAAATATTTTCTGTAACAAATGCTCCAAAAGATCAATTTCCCAAGTCAAGCAATTGTTGTATAAATTCTCGGGTGAACCCGCCCCTACATAATATGTAATGGCACCACAATCAACCCGATTTCTGGCTCCTTCACGTTTTCTGCTTGAGAGGTTTTGGCTCCTGGAGAGTGACGCAATGGATTCCACCCCCACCTGATGCTATTCCATCAATATTTAACTGCATAACTTCACGTTCTGGAAACAATTTACCGAGAATTGTTCTGGCGTTTGCATCCGCCTTTGAATCGCCAAACTCAGGTGCAATGACAGCCCCATTAACAACATAAAAGTTAATATAGCCGGCTGCAAAATTTTCGCTGCTGTAATTAGAGCGGATTTTGC
>CAZJNL010000939.1:0-2785 GCA_964546515.1 uncultured Oscillatoria sp. | reverse complement strand
ATAACCCGGCGATTGTCAATCGCGTGGCAAATATACCCCGGCGATTAGAAATCGCGGCTATACTTGCCTTGCGTCCGTGCTGAGAGGGACTTTGGAGAGGGTGGCAAATATACCCAGGAGATTGTCAATCGCGGCTATACTTGCCTTGCGTCCGCCTACCCTGCGCGGCGTGCGCCAACGCGGACTTTAGAGAGCATGGCAAATATAGCGGTTTTCACTTGGGTGGAGTACAGTTCGAGCCCCCCAAACCCCCCGTGAATAAAAAATTGACTCTGGCTCCCCCCTTTTTAAG
The DNA here is from genome assembly GCA_964546515.1 of uncultured Oscillatoria sp. Classification (GTDB taxonomy): domain Bacteria; phylum Cyanobacteriota; class Cyanobacteriia; order Cyanobacteriales; family Oscillatoriaceae; genus Oscillatoria. The sequence goes on along the minus strand of CAZJNL010000939.1, from coordinate 2,493 downwards.
GGGGGCGGGGGGGGATCTAAAGGGGGGCGCAAGAGAATGTCCCCCCCTTTTTAAGGGGTGGCTAGGGGTGGCTCAAATATCTGTAACTCACTCAGTTAGAATCTGCTATATACCCCGGCGATTGGAAATCATCCTTACTTCAAGCTAGATAAAACTTGATTGACTGCGGCAACAATCTGACCGCCAGATGCGAGATCAGACGCAATTTGGGCAATGTGCAAGTCTAGGGATTGTTCGTGGTCGTTCCAGAGGTAAGGACGGTCAGCATAAGGAGGATGTCCCACTAAGTTTCGCACTGCTATATATAACTCTCTGGTTGCAGGTGAGAGGGTGTCACGGGCATCATAATGTTCGGCAATTGCATAGGTGCGTAAATCAACTGCTTGCACTCCAAACATGAGAGCGATAGCCATGTATTTTTGGAAAATTTCCACGCTCCACCGGGCTAAATTGGCAGAAGCAAAGCCTTGGCTGTTGATATTCTGGTTTGTTCGGCGTGGGCAGGAAATCTATCGGCTATAGAATTTCCATAAAAAGTTAGGCATGATTGAGTTTCCAGTAATTTGCAACCCCTTTAGTCCCATGTTGACTATCCGCTGTGGGTTTCCTACTAACGACGGGGGCAATCCATTATTAAATTCAGGGGTTACAAGAGAGGCAATTTGTACATCTAAATGTTTGGCTAATAAACCGATGTAGTACCGCAGCCGATCCATTCCTACACCAACGTAATGCCCCAGAAAATTGCCGCCATGATAGCTGGCTTGATTTTCCACATCAATCAGTGGGTTATCGGTAGCAGAGTTAATTTATACTTCAATTTGTTTTTGAATTTCTGCAATACCATCTACAATCGGCCCCATGTACTGTGGCAAGCAGCGCAGTGAATAGCGGTCTTGAATGGGGTGAGAGCCGCGATAGTCGTGAGAGCCGTCTAATTCTTCCCTGATCAGGCGCGAACCCGCCAGCAGGTCGAGCATTTGGTTGGCAGTCCAGAGTTGTCCTGGATGGGGTTTTAGCTTATGGATGAAGGGGTGGAATGATTGATTGGTGCCATTTAAACCCTGGATAGCTAGGGCATGGTCCCCCATTGCTAGGGCTAATAAAACTTTAGTATCGTAGACGCAATTTGCCGCAATGCCTGTCATCAATGAGGTGCCATTAATCATTGCAAACCATTCTTTAGTAAGTAACTGCAATCGCTCTAAAACGAGCAGTTTGAGGGCTGCGATCGAGTCCAGTTATTTTCCGTTAAAGTCTACGGTATAGGTTGGGTCTAAACCAATCAACGCCCCCGCAATGTAGCTTGAAGGTGTCAAATCGCCACTAGCACCGATTGAACCAAATTCATATACATTTGGGGTGACACCAGCATTTAGGAACTTTGCCATGCGCTCGCTCAGTTCGAGGCGAATTCCTGAGGCCCCATGCAAGTGAGAATTGCACCGCAAAAGCATGGCAGCGCGAACATCAGCCAGCGGCAATCTTTTTCCTGCCCCTACCTTGTGATACCACATCAGGTTGTTTTGCAGCAGAGCCGCACATTCCCGGGATATCGCGACATTTGCCATGCCGCCAAAGCCACTTGTCACGCCGTAAATGGGCTGACCAGATTCCACTGCATCCTGAATGTAGTCACAAGATGCTTGCACGCCGCGCAAAGTATTAGGAACGTCAGTGATGCGTACCTGGACACCGTGACGCGCCACGCTGACTACTTCGTCTATGGTTAGATTGCGCTCGCCCACAACTAGGGTTTTGCCTAAGAAAAGGCCCGTTTTTTCTGAACCTGACATGACGTAGTTTCCTTCGTTATAAATTACATTGAGGTGAGCTGACTTGGATTCCCTTCAGAAATCCCTCCCGATCGCACCTCTACTATATAGACGATCTCGAATCCAAATTGTGAATTCTTCCCCCGCTCCCTAGTAGGCCACTCGCCACAACCTCAAAGACACCTCGCAATCAGGCGCTGCATTCGCTGCTCTCCCCCACTCCGTAGCCCTAATAAGCTGTTACGCATAAAATTTGCAAGGGCTGTAATTGTCGGCGCAGCCGACCACAGAGCGTTCCCAGGCGGTAGACGCAAGGGAAGGCTTCCCGTAGGGTACAAAGGAACGAGGACACGAGGACAAGGACAAGCCCGCGCAGGCGGGCGAAAGTTTGTCTAGCGTCCGAATAAATTCGGACGCTACCCAGGCGAATTCTTCCACACCGGCAACATCAGCCAAACCGCCACGCCAAACCGGCACGCCGGCGAAAGCGAGCGTGCATTTTCTCCCCATCCCAAATCCCGCCAAGCCCTAGCGCACGAGCCAAAAATAGCGCTCGCGCCACAGCAGATACAAAAAACTGATTCAAAGCGAACAATGCCCACCCAAGCTGTGGGATAACCAGCATTGCCCAACGCAATAATCAGCGCCAATATTTGCGACTATTCTCCGTTCTCCCCACCTATTTTTCAGATGGAAGACAGCCAACAGCCCCCACTGT
>CAZJNL010000938.1:0-2785 GCA_964546515.1 uncultured Oscillatoria sp. | reverse complement strand
GCTGTGGGCACCAACTATTTTAGATTTTAGATTTTAGATTTTAGATTGGAGATTCTTCTAAAATCCAAGCATCCCAAATCTGTGGGTTCGGGTGCCCAATATTCTACTTATGCCAATTTACCTCTACTGGGGGGAAGATGACTTTGCGATGGCCCAAGCTGTGGCCGATCTGCGGGAGCGAGTCCTTGACCCTAGCTGGGCCAGTTTTAATTATGACAAAATTCCTCCTGAGCAGCCGGATGGGGCGATCTTTGCCCTCAATCAGGCGATGACGCCGCCGTTTGGTGCCGGTGGGCGTCTGGTTTGGCTGGCTGACACTACTGTGTGCCAGCACTGCTCTGCTGAGCTGCAGGCTGAGTTGGAGCGGACTTTGCCTGCTGTACCGGAGAGGGCGACGCTGCTGCTGACGGCGAGCGGCAAGCCTGACGGGCGTCTGAAGTCCACGAAGCTGCTGCAAAAGTGGGCGGTTGTGAAGGAATTTTCTCTGATACCTGCTTGGAAAACGGAGGAGCTTGTTGCTAGGGTGCGAGAAGCTGCCGGTGAGAAGGGGGTGAAGCTGACTCCTGGGGCTGTAGGGCTGCTGGCTGAATCGGTGGGGAATGATACGCGGCAGCTTTTTGCTGAGCTGGACAAGTTGCGGCTGTATGTCGGTGAGGGGAAGACGCCCCTGGATGAGGCTGCTGTGGGGCGGCTGGTGACGGCTACCGCCCAAAATAGCTTTCAGCTGGCGGCGGCGATCCGAGAGGGGGATACGGCTGGGGCGCTGGAGCTGGCTGCGGATTTGCTGAATCGCAACGAGCCGGCGCTGCGGATTGTGGCGACGCTGACTGGGCAGTTTCGCACTTGGCTGTGGGTTAAGCTGATGACTGCTGCGGGGGAGCGGGATGAGCAGATTATAGCACAAGCTGCTGAAGTTGGCAACCCCAAGCGGGTTTACCATCTGCGCAAAGAGGTGAGTTCGGTGAGCTTGGAGCGGCTGCAGAAAGCGCTGCCGGTGTTGCTGGAGTTGGAAGTCAGCCTGAAGCGGGGTGCCCAAGACATGTCAGCCCTACAAATAATGGTGATAGAGCTCTGCCACATTATGTCATAAAGATTTGACAGCAGCGGTCAGCCCTGGCACCTGCTCGGCTGGCCCGAAAGGTAAAAAAAAGAACACTTTAGATTGCGTAAAAACTCTGAAAGCGCTTTCTGAGTGAGGGGTTGGAGAAAAGCTTTCACACTCAAATTTACGGTTTGACTCGGCTGCAAAAGGCGGTAGTCTGGAGAGTGAGCTTTTTCTGTCTAGCTTTTAAGTGTTTTGGGCGGGTTTTGCTAACTGAGGCTCCGCATTTCAGCTGCGGGCCAAAGGACTGCCGGCCCAAAAGTTCCTGGAGCAAGGGAATTGAAAGGCTGGAACTTCTGTCTGGTAAAAAAGTTCAGAAGTATTGAAACCTTTGGTGTTATAGTTTATTGTGGCACAATTATGAATCCTTTCCGTTACGGCTCTCGAATTCACCTGAAGGGCTTACTGTCACAATCCCTGATTGTCGGTGTTCTGTCTGCAGTGGGCTTGCTTTCTGGACTGGCTCCTGGTTTGTCAGGACGGTTGCCGGTGCTAGTTACCGGTGATTCGGCACTCGCTCAAACGATAAGTGATGCGGAGGTGGTTAGCTACGCTCGCGCTGTGCTGGCTATTGAGCCAAAGCGTCAGGCTGCTTACGAGGAGATTCAGAAAAAAAGCGGATCTGCTTCTGTTCCTGCGATTGTTTGCAGCGATTCCACAAGCCTCAACAAGCTTCCGGGAAATGTGCGGAATATTGCGGTGAATTTTTGTAATGAGTCTAAGGCTATTGTAGAAAAGAACGGTTTAAATATCGCCCGCTTTAACGAGATTACGACGCTCCAGCAAAATGATTCGGCTTTGCAAAAGCGGATTCAAGATGAAATCATCCGCCAGCAAAAAAGTTCGGCGTCTTCATAAGGGGCGGGTCATCTACGGATAAGGAGGGGGGATGGGAAGAGGGGGAGAGGGTATTGTTACTTCTGATACCCCACACAAAAACCTACCACCTTTAGCATCTGCCAGGTTGGGTTGAGAGTGCGAAGGGATTGCTCTATTTCGCACCTCGGCAACCCCGATCTATCTGGCCGTCCGACGCTTAATTTGTATAGCACATCCGCGAACAAATGTCAAGGGGATACCCCCTTTTATATTTTTATAACGCGGCTGAAGATGGTGTGGAGAAATGGATTTATTTTGTGGGGGTGCAGTTTCAGTCAAAAGCGGATTTTTCCTGGCGCTTTTTTGGCGGAATCTTCTTTTACCTCTAGCGAAAGCTGCCGCTGCGAGATTGGCGTGTGGTGGCGATTTTTTCCCGCCGGTGGATATAGCGTTTCTCACATAGCGTGCGGTACATTTTTCGCTTTCGCCCTCTATCGGGGAGGGGAGACGCGATAAATCGCGTCTCTACAAGAGGAGAACCTCTGTAGCACACTTATTTGAGAACCGCTATAGATCCGGGTGAGCCGGTGCAGTATGGGGAGTTATTTGCCGGTGGGCGAGTCAGGCGGGTGTACCTGGATGAGTTAGGGGAAACCGCAGACCGCTCGGTGGGTGCGGGGATGATACAATTGATAGTGGAGTCTTCAGAAACTGCCGGTGAGCGGGCGAGGGGTTTAATCCAGCAAGCGCAGCAGGAGCTGACTGATGAAGCGCTGAGGCGGAAAGTTGTGGAATTGATTGATATCATTAACGGTTGCGACGGCATTGTAGAGAGACGCGATAAACCCTTGTCTCTACAAGAGT
>CAZJNL010000937.1:0-2787 GCA_964546515.1 uncultured Oscillatoria sp. | reverse complement strand
TTTACCCCCCTTTCACATTTGGTCTTATATTGCTATGCTAGCAATTTTTGCCCTAGCCGACTCTAATAAGACTGTCGCGATCACCGGCATCCAGAAAGCTCTGGCTTTCAGCCTTTTCACCTTTAACTCCCTGTTAATGTTTATTTTAATGTACCTCTCTTGGAACCCGGTGGGCGCACCTGTCATCGAAGGCATCCAAGGGCGGTATTTCATCCCGCTTGCGCCCCTGTTATTCTTGCTGCTCTACAATCAAACATTCCATCTTACCATAAAAAGACCCCAATTAGTTGCCGTCTGCTATTCCCTGTTTTCCACCACCCTCACAGCTGCTGTACTATGGAAGAGATATTATTTTTAACATTTCTTCACACTCATGCGGCTTGAACCCATCCATCGCACCAAATTAGACGACACAGACGACACGCTGTTCTATTCCTTCCCCCGCTTTGTCACCCATGTGGACGAAGGATTCATCGACCGGCTCACCAACCTGTACCGCGAGCGCCTGAAACCCAACACCCGCATCTTCGACATCATGAGCAGCTGGGTGTCGCACCTCCCAGAAGAGATGGAATTTGCCCACGTCGAAGGGCACGGCATGAATCCAGAAGAACTCGCCAAAAATCGCCGGCTCAATCATTACTTCGTTCAGAACCTCAACCAAAACCCCAAATTACCCCTCCCCGACCAAGATTTTGACGCCGTGCTCAACTGCGTCTCCGTTCAGTACCTGCAATACCCCGATGCCGTCTTTCACGAGATGCACCGCATCCTCAAACCCGGCGGAGTGGCGATTGTCAGCTTTTCCAACCGCATGTTTTACCAGAAAGCCATTCAGGCGTGGCGCGAGGGATCGGAAGCCAGCCGAGTCAAACTCGTCAAAAGCTACTTCCAGTCAGTGCCCGGATTTAGCCCGCCAGAAGTGATAGTTCACCAGCCAGCGGTTCCCGGTTTCTTGCAGTGGCTGGGTGCCACCGGCGATCCCTTCTACGCCGTGATTGCTTGCCGACTTTAATTCTCCTTTCTCCTTCCTTTGATTCTAAGTAGGCCGACATATAGCGGTTTTCAATTGCATGAGGTACAGATGGGTAGAAAAATGGGAACCCTGCCCAAAACGGGACAGTTTACAGATCATTTTTCTTGTAGAGACGCGATTTATCGCGTCTCCCTATCCCGGATGCGCACGGATAGAAAAATGTACCGCACTGCGCTGAAAAACGCTATAAATAAACTGAACATCTAGAAACCTGCTGGTTTCTCAGGCGGTTTCCTCTCCTTTTCTCGTTCCCAGGTTCTACCTGGGAACGCACCCACCAGAGGTTCTGCCTCTCGGAATATTCCTCCTCTAGAATCAGCCTTGATTTTTATCGAGAACAAAAGACTCACCTCCCCGCCGGCGGGGCTACGGTTTATACACAAATCCCCAGTCATGCCAAAAATGCAAGAAGCGCCCGGGGTAGGGTGCGTTCCCTCTTAGGGAACGCACCTCCATCGGTGCCGGTGGGATAGGGAACGCACCCTACGAGTTACACGCTGTGGCCCGCGCCTAATATCTGTATAAACGGTAGGCCGGCGGGGAGGGGTAGGGGGTGGAGTTCAACACGCCGCGCCTTATTTTTCCCCCTCCACCTGCGCTATAATTGCTGTCACTCGGGCGCAGAGTTCCTCGTGACATTTACCGTTACTAGCCACCAAACACCCCCACTGACTCACATCCCCCTGATTGTACATCAAAAGCGTGCCGTCAGCGCGGGTGAACCGCCCACCGGCTTCCGTGAGAATTAACTCTGGCGCAGCCAAATCCCAGTCTTTGGGCGCAGACTTGCCAGAAAGCGAGATGTAGCCATCCGCCCGTTCCTCGGTAATTGCAGCAAATTTGCATCCAATACTGCCGAAATACTGCTGATTTTGACAGGGGAGCCGGTGCAGCAGCTCATTAAGTCGCTCGCCACGAACAGTGCGCCGAGCCACTACGCACAAATCCTCCAGGCGCGAGCGATCTGAAACCCGCAGCTGAGTGCACTTACCGTCGCGTTTTTCCACAAACGCACCCGCACCCAACTGCGCCCAGTAAAGCTTCCCAGCTTCCGGCAAAACCACCACCGCTACCACCGGTCGCCCCTCGCGCACCAGAGCAATGTGAATGGCATACTCGCTAGTGCGGTTAATAAAATCGCGGGTGCCGTCAATAGGGTCAATAATCCAAACCCAAGGTTTCTCTATAGGGGTGTGAGCCCCTTGTTCCGGGGATTTGTACGTCTCCTCGCTGAGAAAACCGAAGTCGCCAGAACCAACAGCAACGCGCAATTGTTGCAAGATATAGTCATTGGCAGCCAAATCCGCCGCCGTCACCGGCCCTTCTTTTTTGTGTTTAATGACCAGATCGGCACTTTGATAGTAATACTCCAGGATGTCCGCAGCACCCCAGCCAATTGAACGCGCTAGGGTGGCAATTTCCTCCAACTTCAGTTGAGATCGACAGTCAATCACACTAGGACTCCTCGCCGATGACTGCCGGTGCCTGGAAAGAAGCCACCCAGTACCGCCGGCAACTCCACAGCAAAGCCATACCAACCGCAATATAAATCAGACCCCGCACCTCAAAGCTAACACCGGCAACCCGCAGGACTATCCCAAAAGTCATCATCGCCAGAATCAGGGCAATGGTTTTGCCCCCGAACATTTGGTACACGCTCTTTAACGGGTTGGGTTCCTGCAGGGTTTCCACCCGGTCAATCACCCGACCGGCAGTGCGGTCGAGAATCAATTTTCCTTTGACCAAGCCGA
>CAZJNL010000936.1:0-2789 GCA_964546515.1 uncultured Oscillatoria sp. | reverse complement strand
TGCAATAAGGATGCCACCGGACTTGATATAATTAGTCATTACCCCTTAGCAATTAGGCTAGATGTCACGTTCTAAAGCGCTGCAATATTACATCAGCATTCGTCTGCTCCTAGCACCGTTAATGCTGTGGACAATCACCACTGTGGTGTTTTTGCTCTTGCGGGCGACTCCGGGCGACCCAGTGGATGCGATTTTAGGCCCGAAAGCGCCGCAAGAGGTGAAAGATGCTTTGCGAGAGCAATTGGGTTTGGGAGGTCCGCTGTGGCTGCAATACTTCCATTACATGGGAAAATTGCTGAGTTTTGATTTGGGAACTTCTCTCAGCAGTCGCGGACAAAAGGTGTGGGATATTATCCAGGCTTATTTTCCGGCGACGGTGGAATTGGCGATTTTTAGTATGGTGGTGGCGCTGGTTGTGGGGATTGGCGTCGGGATGATGTCGGCTTCGCGCCCGAATACGGCTTGGGATGTCGGTGGGCGCTTGTTTGGCATTATCACCTACGCAGTTCCGGCGTTTTGGGTGGGGATGCTGCTGCAGCTAATTTTTGGAGTGCAGCTGCGTTTGTTTCCCCTGGGAACGCGCTTTCCGCTGTCTCAACCGGCACCCCAGCCAATCACCGGACTCTACACGATTGATAGCCTTCTCAGCGGCAATTTGAGTCAGTTTTTCACTGCAGTGCACCATTTAGCTTTGCCTTCTCTGACGCTGGGGATTCTGATCAGCGGGATTTTTGAGCGAATTGTGCGCGTGAATTTGAAGCAAACGCTGCAAGCGGATTATGTGGAAGCGGCGCGAGCGAGGGGTATTCCGGAATTTCGCATTTTGGTGGCTCACGCGCTGAAAAATGCTTTGATTCCTGTGATTACGGTGTTGGGGCTGACTTTGGCGTCGCTTTTGGGCGGGGCTATTTTGACGGAAGTGACTTTTTCTTGGCCCGGGCTGGCCAACAGGCTGTACGAGGCGATTTCTTTGCGGGATTACCCGACTGTGCAGGGAATTGTGGTGTTTTTTGCGGCGATTGTTGTGATTGCTAGCATTGTGATAGATATTCTCAACGCCTACATCGATCCGCGAATTCGGTATTGATATCATGTCCGGTGAATTGACCTAAAAAAAGACCCTCACCCCCATCCCCTCTCCCATTTTGGGAGAGGGGAGAAAAATGTTGTAGTGGGGTGCGTTCCAGGGGGTAATACTACTGATTGAGGTGCGTTCCCCCGGGGAACGCATCCTACTGCTTGACAAATGTACGGGCAGGTGGCATGATATTACTTGGTGGTTCTCCACGCTCTATTGAAGTTGACTTGGCTAAGCCGATCTCGCACAGCGTGGGGAGCCTCCTCGGGAACAGAGTTCATTCAGGGTGTCTCGAATTTATAACTGGTAATTTGAGCCGGTGGAGCGGTGACGCTCGTCCTGTTTGAAGTTCTGCGCGACCTAACTGTATTTAGATTTCAGGAGAGAACCGTGTCGTCAATTACCATCACGCCAAACACCGAGTCTGTCATCCTGTCACTCAATGTGGTTGGTGATGGCGCGGTGATGGCGAAGCAAGACGTGACGATCGGGCGGCGGAAAGTGCCGGTCGAGTTTAAGGTGGAATCTGCCGGTGGTGACGCGGGAAATTATGCCCGCATTCTGGTTCCCGGAGCGGAAATCAACTTTGGCCCCTACACGCGCGGCTTGAATGTGGCTGTTTTCGATGAAATTACAGGTCAGCTCCTGGTTAGCACCACTTTCGACACGTTTATCGCCGCTAATTGCCGGAGCTTTGCTAACTTCATCGAAACTTTTCCCGCTGGGCGAATTGTGGCTATTGGCGTTAAGGATGAAGCCAGTGTCAGTTTGTTAACTGACCCAACTATTGCGCCGACTGTCTCGCAAGCGTTTCAATCTATTGGCAGCAGTAAATACGCTTTGCTTACATACCGAGCCTCTTGGGCGCTAATCGGGCAAAAAGGCAGTGCGCCGGGAACCGCAGTTGAAGAGGTATCTGCTACTTCAGCGGTGAGTGTGACTCGTTCGTTTGAGGTGACGCCATTAATCCCGTTGACCCCGGTGGTGGTGGCGACTTCCGCTACGGAACACCATCAGGGAGAGTCGGTGGGAATTAGCGTCAACGGCACAAAGGTGGAGATTGCCGGTGGCTATCAGTCGGGACTGAATTTGGCGGTTGTTGATGAAGTCAGCGGCGCTGTGGTTTCGAGTCGCGCTTTTGATGTCTTTGCCAATCCTGCGGCGGCGAATGAGTTTGTGCAGCTGGTTGACAGTCTGCCGGCGAAACGAATCGTGGCGATTGTGATGAAAGAAGGGAACAAAAATTCCCCCAACAGCAACCCATTTCCAGAGTCTGTCAAAACAGCTTGTATGAGTCTGGGTTCTTTGCGGGTGCACTATGTCTGGGAGCAAGGAATCAGGGCGATGGTGGGCGCGAAAGGGGCTGCGGTTGGCTCGGCTCGCGAAAATCTCGACAGTAGCTATCACTATTATGCTGCTTACGGTTGGGGTTTCGTGCTGGAGGCTGGTGTTTCTGTCCGTTCCTGCGGCTCTCTGTGAGCTGGACTTTGATTTAGATTTTCCATAGTCTGGTTCTGGATGCCGGCATGAGCCACAGGCGAGACGCCTGTGGCTACATCCGCAGGTGGGGACGCAAGTGGGATCGTCTAGGTGTGCCTGAAAACCTCCGCGCCACCTGAATGGTATTGCTGTAGCGCTTTGGATTTATAATAAAAACCATATCCTTAAAATTTGAGTTATCAAGGAACCGCGAACATGCCTGTCCAAAACG
>CAZJNL010000935.1:0-2790 GCA_964546515.1 uncultured Oscillatoria sp. | reverse complement strand
GAGCTCTGACCTCCATCGTACGAGCTCTGAGCTCCATCGTTCGAGCTCTGAACTCCATCGTCCGAGCTCTGAACTCCATCGTTCGAGCTCTGAACTCCATCGTTCGAGCTCTGAGCTCCATCGTCCGAGCTCTGAACTCCATCGTTCGAGCTCCGAGGTCCATCGTTCGAGAAAAAAGTTGCAATTGGTGAGTTGTCGGGAAGGTGCGTTGCCCTAAGAGGGCAACACACCCTACTGTGCTTGGCGTCCTTGGCGTCTTGGCGGTTTATTATAGCAATGGACAGTCAATTGAGGACAGGGCATCTCACTTTCTAGTAGGGACAGGGACAGGCGAGACGCCTGTCCTACGTCCTAATCTCCCCCTCCCCGCATTCTCCCCCTCCCCGCATGCGGGAAGGGGGTTGGGGGGTGGGGTTCTCCCCGAAAAAACCTACAACTTTTCCAGACGCACCAGCGCGTTATAATCAGGAACACCGGCAACCTTCGACCGCTTCCCTTTATCCAACAATACATTCCCCTCAGGCCAGTGCACCTGCAAATTTCCCGGCAGCACCGGCACCACGCACACCTGTCCGCGAAACTCCCCGAATTCATTCCTCAAAACCACCGCCTCTCCCGACTGCAACCCCAACTTTTCCGCATCCTCCGAACTCATAAAAATCGCCTCCCGAAACGCGCCCGTGATCGCATCTTTCTTCTCCTGAACCATGCTGTTAAACTGTTTCCCCCGCCGGGTAGTCACCCGGAAAGTCCCCACCGGCAGCACCCCATTAAACGGCAGCGACACCGCCCCAAAATGAGCCTTCTTATCCGGCGTCGGGAAATTCCAGTCCGCGCACAGGTGAGCGCCCCCGTACTGGAACTGATCTCCCGCTTCCTTCAAGTTTTCTATGCCCTCATAAAACGAGACAGTCTTGGCAATTTCTTCCCGGATTGCCGGCGTTCCCTCGAAATGCAACTTCTCCGCAATTTCCGGACGAACCCGCCGCGCCAGTTCCATCATCACTTCCCATTCCGGACGAGCTTCCCCAATCCGCCGCCCTGGAATTTCCGGACTGAAAATTATGCGGCGTTCCGTACTCGTAGAAGTCACACCGCCGGGAATTTCGTAGCGCGTAGTTGCCGGCAGCAAAACCACTGTGTCTGCCGGTTCTAACAGCATTTGACTCGACAGCACAATATCCATGTGCGCCCGCAAAGGCACCCGCCGCAGCGCTGCTTCTACATAATCCGGATCTGGCATAACTTCCAGGAAATTCCCCCCCACCGAAAACAGCACATCCAGCTGCCCTTCGTGAGCGGCGTCAATCATCTCAGGAGCCATCATTCCTTTTGCCACCGGCACTTCAAAACCCCACATCTCGCTCAACTCTGCAGCACTCTCCGGGGTAATCGGTTTTCCGCCAGGAAATGCCGTGGAGTAGCAACCCATTTCCGCCCCACCCTGCACGCCAGAATGTCCGCGAATCGGCATCAGCCCACAGCCCTCTCGCCCGACAAATCCCTTGGTGAGTGCTAGATTAATAATAGAGCGCACATTGTCTTCGCCGCACTCGTGCTGGGTAATGCCCATACTCCAGACAAATACTGCATTTTTGGCTTCTCCCACCATTTGCGCGAAGGCGAGCATTGACTCGCGGGTTGCGCCGGAAACGCGCTCGATGTCTTCCCAAGACTGGCTGTCGAGAGATGCTTGCAATTCCTGGAAGCCTGTGGTATAATTTTGGATGAAGGACTCGTCGATCCAGCGGTTAGCAATCATATGCTTGAGCGTGCCGTTGAGGAAAGCGATATCGCCGCCGACATTGACGAGGAAAAAGCGTTCGGCAAATTTGGTGCCGAACAGGGCGCTTTCCACAATGGAGGGCACCCAGTACCGCTCCATTCCCGGTTCCCGGTAGTTGTTAATGACGACTATTTTGGTGCCGGCTTTTTTCGCCCAGTGCAGGTATTTTACTGTCACCGGCTGGTTGTTGGCAACATTGGAACCGATGAAGACGAGCAAATCGGTGCCAATCCAATCTTTGTAAGAACAAGTGGTAGCTGCTGCTCCCAAAGCGGCTTTCAAACCGGCAGTGCTCGGAGAGTGACAAATCCGCGCCGCATTGTCGATGGAATTAGTTCCCATCGCCCGCACAGCTTTCTGGGCGGCGTAGTAGTTTTCGTTGGGCATTCCCCGACTGGTGAGGTAAAAGCCGGTTCGATCTCCCCCTGCCCCCCCTTGAAAAGGTAGGGTTAATTCTTCTTCCCCCAAAAGTAGGGGCGGTGCCCCCGTGCCCGCCCCGACGGGGGGGAGATCAAAAGGTAGGGTTAATTCTTCTTCCTCCTTTTGTAGGGGAGGTGCCCCCGTGCCAGCCCCGGTAAGGGGGGAAGCTTTGCGGATGCGATCGGCAATTAATTGCAAAGCTTCATCCCAGCTGACTCTGCGGAATCCGGGATCTCCTCGCCGGCGCACCATCGGGTAGGGGAGACGCCCCAAGTCGCGCAACTCTCCGCTGCTTTTACCTTGCAACTGGGAGACATCTTCCAGCAGCGCGGGGTTGAGTGCCGGCATGGTGTTCAGCCTCAGTAGCCGCAACCGCACATTGCAGACATGTATGCCTTCTGTTGTCCAGTCTGTCATGCCGGTGGTTCCCAGGGCGCAGCCGTCGCAAACTCCCTCATTGAGGATTTTCCAGGCGTAGGGGAATTCATCGAGGTTCTCGAAAATAGCCCGAAAAACTTCCCAGTAGTTGTTGGGGTACTGCTCGCCGATGCCAAAGGGTTTCCAACTCGCCCAGATAGATGGGT
>CAZJNL010000934.1:0-2790 GCA_964546515.1 uncultured Oscillatoria sp. | reverse complement strand
CTATTTCTCACCGGCAATCACCCGCGCCGTTGCGGAAATTAGAAAAGGCGTGCCGGTGAGTTCCTTTGCCACTCAAGACACTGGAAGCTTTGCGGAAAAGAAAAAGAGCAAGCCGGTGAATTCCTTTGCGATCGATGACAGTGCGAGATTAGCGCAAATGAAAAAAGAGAAGCCGGTGAATCCTTTTGCGAGTGAAGACAGCGGAACTGCTACCAAAACCAAAAAGAGAAAGCCGGCGAGTTCTTCTCGGAGTCAAGGCAATGGAACCGCTGCGAAAAGGAAAAAGAGGAAGCCGGTGAGTTCCTCTCGCAGTCAGGGAAATGGCACCCCACCGGCAGCGCCGGCAGAAGTCCGGTGTCCCAACTGCGGACATCCGATGAAAAAAGTTTTCTCCAAGTCAGAGAAAATGAAAGCCGACCACTTCCTCAGCTGCGATAAGTGGCAAAATGGGTGTGGGGCTGTGATGTTCTTGAATGTAAAAACCGGTAACTACGAACTCCCCTATTCTCAGCGCACGCTCACACCCAAACCCGACTCACCGGCATCACCGGCATCAGAGTATCCCTGTCCGCTGTGCGGCACCCCTCTGGAGCGCTACGAGTACACTAGGGAGGGGCAAACTAAAGTAATGTGGCGCTGTTCCAACCCCGAAACTAAGCGGACTAGCTGCCAAGAAGTGGCGTTTTTTCAGACCTATCGAGGTGGGTGGTGGTCGCCTAAATTTGGGGAATTGTCTGTGCGCAAACCGTAATTGCGATTTGGCGCTGCCGGTGGGTGAACCACTAGGGGTTCCGGCTCCCAAAGAGTTTGCATCATCCTGGGGCGAAGCTCTCTGAGGAGCGGAAGCTGATATATTGGAATTAGTGCTATTATAGTTGAAAGGATGATTCGCTGTCAATCCCCGATGGCGTGGGTGGCGACGCTCAATTGTCCTTGACATTAATTCGTGCCGGTGAAAATCTCATGTTTCTTGAAGAACTCAATCAAAAGCTGAACAGTTTACCTACCAAAAGAGTCAAAATAAGCCCGGATACTGTCCTGGGGTCTTATGTAGAGCTGGCTCCGGAACGGGTGAAGCTGGAAGATGCGGAAAAGGCAATCAAAGAAGTTCTCGTTTCTTCAGAATTTTCTGGAATTACTACCTTACTGCCAGACCTTTGCGAAACAATAAAGATTCAATTGAGGCAGCTGCCGGCAGTTAAAGTTAAACACAATCCCCTCGCCCAGTACAATCAAAAGGCTACTCTGGCTCTCACAGAAGAATATGTTGAGATTGCTGAGGTGCTGGCATTAGTGGAGGGGATGAGGAGCCAATTGGCTGCCATTGAGAGTTTGCTAATAGACGCTTACAGGATGTTGCTCAGCCTGAAAGAAGCGCGGCTGCCAGAAGGACTCGACAGGAAGTCAGTGGAGCAGGCACCCACTCTAAAAGGGACGCAAAAAGATGTGGAAATAGCCTTAGAAATTAGGGCTTCATTTTTCCAGGGTATCGCTCAACAAAAGAAACCCGCTGCTTTTCCTCCTAAAATAGTCTCTTACATCCAGGCGCAAAGCTATCAAATCACCTCCGCCTCTTGGTGGTGCAAGAATCAGCACCGGCTCCCTTTAGCCGCCCTCAGCAAAGTTAACCAAGCTTTGGATAAGGAATTGCTTTCCCACTGGCTTCCACCCAGCTGAATTCTGAGATTCGCATTATATCATGTCTCTGGTTGATTACCCGTAATATTTCTGAGGGGGCATTGCGCCCAATGCCCAATGCCCCATGCCCAATGCCCAATGCCCAATGCCCCATGCCCCATGCCCAATGCCCCATGCCCCACGCCCTAGCGTCAGCCATTCATCAAACGTATTGCCGATTCTGGATAGCGCAAACCGGCAGCCACCCCCTTGGGCGCAACTTCCTCAATGCGCTGCATATCTTCTGGCGTCAATTCCAGTTCCACCGCCGCTATATTATCTGACAAATATTGTCGCCGCTTCGTGCCGGGAATGGGAACGATATCCTCGCCCTGCGCCAGCACCCAAGCCAGAGCCAGCTGTGCCGGCGTGCGCCCTTTATCGGCAGCTATTTCCTCAATGCGCCGCACCACTTCTAGGTTTTTATGAAAGTTTTCCCCTTGAAAGCGCGGCGAGTAGCGGCGGTAATCATCAGGAGCCAAGTCATCGAAACTTTTGATTTGGCCGGTCAAAAATCCCCGTCCGAGTGGGCTGTAAGCAACAAAGCCAATGCCGAGTTCCCGACAGGTGGCAAAAATTTCGTCTTCCGGATCGCGACTCCACAGCGAATACTCAGTCTGCAATGCGGCAATTGGATGCACCGCACACGCGCGGCGCAGAGTTGCTGGCGAAGCTTCCGAAAGTCCTAAATACCTCACTTTGCCTTCCTGAACCAGTTGAGCCATCGCCCCGACAGTTTCCTCAATCGGCGTTTCCGGATCTACTCGGTGCTGGTAATACAAATCAATCGTTTCCACACCCAGCCGGCGCAAGCTTCCCTCACACGCTTCTCGCACATATTCCGGTTTGCCGCTGATACCGCGAATACTTTTGTCCGCACCTCTGACAAAGCCGAACTTGGTAGCGACAATCACTCCCTCGCGGCGCTCTCGAATCGATCGCCCGACTAGCTCCTCATTCGTAAATGGCCCATACAAATCAGCATTGTCGAGATGAGTTATCCCCAACTCCCGCGCTCTGTGAATGGTGGCAATAGATTCAGATTAATCCCGGTTGCCTTAAAACTCTGACATCCCCATACAACCCAAACCGATTGCTGAGACGGCTAACCCG
>CAZJNL010000933.1:0-2793 GCA_964546515.1 uncultured Oscillatoria sp. | reverse complement strand
GGTGGCGATTGTAATCGGTGCGGAACTCCTCCAGGATGGCTCTGAGCTCGTCTTCATTGGCCGCGATGTCCATTTTGGCCATCGCCTCGAAATCGGTGGTGTAGAACCGAGGGGTGAGGATGGTTTCCTTGGCGGGGACTTTCACCCCGGGGCGGAGCTCTTCAAAGGCGGGTTTTTTAAGGGAGTCTACCATAGGTCTGTTTGGGCTGTTGTTTAATGACAGAGGGCCTCAAGTGTGCTGCCGTCTCTCAGGCTCACTTAATAGAATTTTACGATGATGGCTGCTTTAGCACTCACCCCAGTGTACAGCGCTGCCTGGAATTACAGAATGCCGGTTGCGTTAAGAGTTACTACGCATTGTAAAGTTTTGTAAATATTCTCACAGCCGGCGGGGAAACCCAATAACACACTTTGTCACGAAAGTCAAGAGCTTTGGGCCCTACTCACAGCTTGATTTTCTGCAAACAGTGGCCGACAGGCCGATCGTCACGACTGCTATGTGCCACTATGAAAAGAGAAACTGCACGCCGCTATCATCCGTGTATGAGCTATTGCCTCAATCCCCACTGCCAGAAGCCTCAAAACTTCCCCCACAGAGCCGAAACAGCGCAACAAATCTGTCAAACTTGCGGCGCAAAGTTACTGCTGGGCGAGCGCTACCGGGCAATCAAACCGATTGACAGCGGTGGCTTTGGCAGAACTTTCTTGGGGGTGGATGAGTGCAAACCGTCCAAACCCCGCTGCGTGATCAAGCAGTTTCGCCTGCAAGACACCGGCAGGCAAGCCAAAGCAGCTGAGTTATTTCGCCAAGAAGCGGCGCAGCTGGAGCGACTGGGCAAACACCCCCAGATTCCCGATCTGCTGGCCCATTTTGAGCAAGAAGGGCGGCAGTATGTGGTGCAACAGTACATCGACGGGCAAAACCTAGCCCGAGAGCTGGATGAGGAAGGCGCTTTCAACGAAGCCCAAATCCGCCAGCTGCTCAATGACTTGCTGCCGGTGTTGCAGTTTGTCCACGATCGCCAGGTCATTCACCGGGATATCAAACCGGAAAACATCATTCGCCACCGCTCCGACGGGACACTGGTGATCGTTGACTTTGGGGCGGCGAAATCCGCCACCGGCACGGCACTGGGCGCAACCGGCACCGTCATTGGCTCCGCTGGGTACGCCGCCCCAGAGCAAGCCCTGGGTAAAGCGGTTTTTGCCAGCGACCTGTACAGCTTGGGCGTCACCTGCATTCACCTGCTGACACAAGTTCCCCCCTTCGACCTGTTCGACACCCGCGAAGGCACTTGGGTGTGGCGGGATTACTTGCTAGACAATCCCGTCAGCCCCCAGTTAGCTCGGGTGCTCGACAAAATGCTGGAAATTCCCATCAAGCGGCGCTATCAATCCGCCGCTGAAGTCCTCAAAGACTTGAATTGCCAGCAGGTGACTGCAGCACCGGAAGGAGCCTTAGCTCCCACCTCCCTCGGCCCAACCGGCACCGGCAGCGCTCCTGACCCGAACCGCAACCGGCTCAGGGACACCTACCTGCTCTGGACAGCGGAGTTACTCCTGGGCACAGCCCTTGGCCCCGTAAAGGGACTGCACCGCCTCTACAACGGCAAAATTGTCACCGGCTTGCTGTGGATGATTCCAGTTGTGGGTGATGTCGGGCACTTGGTGGATCTGTTCCTGATTCCCGAAATGGTCGATGATTACCGCGAAAAGGCCAGAGCCAAAATGGGCTTATCCCCTGCCGGCTTGCCGGTCAGCGAGCCCGCAGCCATCACGCAGACCGTCCAACTCCCCACCCGTGGCCAACTAATCGTCAAACTCCTGCAAGCCGCCCGCAACAGCGGCGGTCAGCTTTCCCTCACTCAAGCCATGATAGCCACCGGCGCAGGCTTTGTGGAAGTGGAAGCTGTTTTGCACGAGATGGTCAAAACTGGTTACGTCAGCGTCGCCAATGACCGAGTTACCGGTGCCGTGACTTACCGGTTCAACCAACTGTAACAGCGGCTACCTGCCTGCGGTGATATAAAATAAAAGGGGGGGAATCTCTCTCAAATATAATAAAAATAAATCATCGGCATCTGTCAACCGCATGAATAGTAATCGTCTTGGCATCTCTTATATTTTCTGGATTGTCTGGTTTTTTGGCTTGGGAGGACTCCATCGCCTCTACAATGGCAAAATTGCTACAGGGCTGCTCTGGCTGTTTACTTGGGGTCTATTTGGTATTGGGCAGTTTGTGGATCTATTTATTATTCCCAGTATGGTTGAGGAACACGATTTCAAACTGAGAGCCAAACTGGGAGTATCTGCCAGCGGCGTGCCTCTGAGCCAATCCTCAATCGCAGCAACAGTTATCCAACCAACCAAAGACAAGCTGATGGTCAAACTCGTCAAAGCGGCTGAAGCCAGGGGCGGCAAAATTTCTGTAACCCAAGCGGTGATCGATACAGAAGCTAGCTTTTCCGAGGTAGAAGTTGTTTTGAAGGAGATGGTCAAAACGGGTTACGTCAGCGTTGAAAACGATTACCTTACCGGCGTAGTGATTTATCGGTTCAACGAACTTTAGAGAGGGGCTTGGGGAGTGGGGCTGGTATAAGATTCTTTCTCCAAGTCCCCTGTTCCCCTGCTCCCTAACTCCCTAATTCCTCGCCAGCCACTTTTGAGCGTTCAGGCGCTGCACGACGCCAAACACCAGCAAGTCGAGCGTAATCTTGCGCTCGTCAATCAAGAACGGCTCAATCGTACTCGGTTTGGTGCCACTGTCAGCGCAGGAAAACGCTCTTGGCCCGC
>CAZJNL010000932.1:2687-2798 GCA_964546515.1 uncultured Oscillatoria sp. | reverse complement strand
GCTTTAGCCCAACTACGAACCTTTGGGCTTTAGCCCAACTACGAACCTTTGGGCTAAAACCCGCCCCCCAACCCACCGGCATCCCACAATCACAATATAAGGGCGGGTTCA
>CAZJNL010000932.1:0-2587 GCA_964546515.1 uncultured Oscillatoria sp. | reverse complement strand
TGTCACACAACCCCGGATATAAATAAACCCGCCCCCCAACCCACCGGCATCCCACAATCACAATATAAGGGCGGGTTCACCCGAAATCTCTGTCACACAACCCCGGATATAAATAAACCCGCCCCCCAACCCACCGGCATCCCACTTTTAATCTGCTTGTTGGAGAAAGGGGATAAAGCCGACATAGCAGCTTTACCCGGCAGATCCTGGAAACGAGTGGATAGAGATGATAGTGCAAATTGAATGCGCAACAGCTTATCAGTGCTTGCCGCTATTCCCTCCATTGCTACCGCCGCCGGCAGTCGCCTGCACCCGCTTCGCCTGCAGTTCCGGCACTTCTTGCAAATGGTCGAACTTCCAGTTGAAGTACCCCACCCCCAGCGTCAGCGAGCGCAATTCCACAATTAAGTCTTGCATCTCCGCTTGCGGCAAATAGGCGGAAACCTTGTCCCAGCCTTTCCATTCAGCAATCCCCTCATAGCCGAGAATTTGGCCGCGACGCCCGCTAATCAGCTGCATCATCTTCGAGGTAAAGTCGCTGGGCGCACAAATCTCCACTGAGGCAATCGGTTCGAGCAGGGTTGGCTCGCACTTGGCCATCCCTTCCTGCATCGCCAAACGCGCCGCCTGTTTGAACGCCTGTTCGGAACTGTCTACCGTGTGGTAAGATCCGTTCGTCAGCGTCACCGCCACATCGACCACCGGGAATCCCAGCGGGCCGCGATCCAGATACTCCCGCACGCCCATTTCTACGCCGGGGATGTACTGTCGGGGCACCACGCCACCGACAATTTTCTCACTGAAGTTAAAGCCTTCGCCGCGAGCTTGGGGTTTGATGTCCAGATAGACATCCCCAAACTGCCCGTGCCCGCCGCTTTGGTGCTTGTAGCGCCCGTGTACCGCTGTCGCCTGCTTGCGGATGGTTTCTTTGTAGGGCACTTGGGGCAGGTGAGTCACCATCGGCAGGTTGTACTTGCGGCGCAGCCGGTCGAGGGCCACCTTGAGGTGAATCTCGCCCTGACCCCAGAGTATGATTTCGTGGGTGTCGCCGTGCTGCTCCCACGCTAGGGCGGGGTCTTCTTCCATCAGCTTGGCCAGAGCGCCGGTGATTTTCACTTCATCGTTGCGCTTTTCTGGGGTAATCGCCAGAGCGAACACCGGCGCGATTTGCTCCGCCTCGGGCAATTCTTTCGACGCTTGAGTGCCGGCTGTCAGGGTGTCGCCGGTTTTAATCCCTTCCATGCGCCCCAGGGCGACAATTTCACCAGCACCTGCTGTCTGCACGCCCTGCTTTTGCTGCCCCATCAGCCGGTACACGCCGCCAGCCCGCACGCCATTGAGCACCATGCCGTCCGCCACCTGGCCCTGCCAGACCCGCACCAGGGACAGTTTGCCGCCTTCTGGGGTGTAATAGGTCTTCAGCACTTGGGCGAGAGCCTCTTGAGCGTGCAGGACAATGCCCCGCCGCTCTGCAGTGCTCTCCGGTGCCGGCGCTTCCCGCGCCAGGGCGTCCAGCAGGGGGCGCACGCCGTAATCTTGCTCGGCGACGCCAATAAACACCGGCACCACCAAGTCCGCACTCAGTTCTTTTTTCAGGTCTTCGACAATCTCCTCTTCCGGCGGATTAATTTCCTCTAGGAGTTCTTCGAGCAGGTGGTCGTCAAAGTTGGCCAACTCTTCTAGCATTTCCGCCCGCGCTGCGTGTTCCTGCTCTTTGAGCGATTCTGGCATGGGCACGGGATCGGCGGGTGCGCCCGGATGGTAGTGATACGCCTGTTCGGTTACCAGGTCAATAAAGCCAATCAGCTGTTCGCCTTTACCAATCGGGAACTGCTGCGGGAGGACCGGACGGCTGGACACGGATTTGAGGGCGTGCAGCACTTCCATAAAGTTAGTGCCGCAGCGAGTCTCGTCCGTGCACAGCCGCTCCATTTTGTTGATGAAGACGAGGTGCGGGATTTCCCAGTCGTCGAGGAATTTAAATAAGGGAGCCAGGGTGAGGACGCGGGCGCTGTCGGGCTCGCAGACGACAACCGCCGCATCCACGCCTACCAGGGCGTTATAGGTTTCTTGAGCGAATTCTACCGAGCCTGGGCAGTCCACAAATGTGAAGCGAATGTCGCCGTACTCGGTGCTGGCGGTGGAAACCTCCACGCTCATTTTCCGCTCCCGAGCCTCAGCTGAACTGTCTCCTACGGTGTTGCCGTCTTTGATGCTGCCTTTGCGGGAAATCGCGCCGGTGACGTACAGCAAGCTTTCCAGTAAGGTGGTTTTACCGCTTAAATACGGGCCAACAAGTGCGACGTTACGCAGGCCCGACACTACTTTTTGGGTCATAGTTCCCCCGAAAATCCATACAGTTCAACAGGTTTGATAAAATCAGCGCCTAGCGGTTTCCGCTACAATTTTTCTGAGAGCAATAAGCCTGAAAATTCCATCGGCTTCAGATATGGGCGCGTGCCGGTAAACTGTCCTGGCTGGCGGTTCGGTTGGGGGCTGGGTGTGGGGCGGCACCTGTCGGGTGTCAAGCAACCCGCTCCCTGATCCCCGCTCCGCACGCCAGCTTTAGACAAATTTACTGGTGGGA
>CAZJNL010000931.1:0-2799 GCA_964546515.1 uncultured Oscillatoria sp. | reverse complement strand
GGTCAGCGACTAATAAACGCGCTTATGAAAAAACAAGAATGAAAAATGAGGCGGTAGCTGTGAAACCAATTCGCACATTAGAAGATGCTCTCAACCGTTGCCAGAGCCTGGGTATGCGCCTTTCTCGCCAGCGCCGCTTCATACTGGAACTGCTTTGGCAAGCCAAGGAACACCTGTCGGCGCGAGAGATATACGACCGCTTAAATCAGCAAGGGAAGGCCATCGGTCACACCTCAGTGTACCAGAACTTAGAGGCCCTATCCGAGCGGGGGATCATTGAGTGTGTGGAGCGCTCCGAGGGGCGCTTATACGGCAATATCAGCGACTCCCACAGTCACATCCACTGTCAGGACACAGATCGGATTCTGGACGTGTATGTGGAACTGCCAAAAGACCTGATTGAGAAACTCGAGCAGCAAACCGGGGTCAAAATCACGGACTATCGGATTGACTTTTACGGCACTGAAATCGCGCCCGCCCCAGGGTTGGAAGGCGCTGCGGCGGGCGGTGGGGCGGGATTGACGGCAGCAGCAATCCCTGCCGCAGAGCCGGCACCACCGCCAAAGTCCCCCTGTGCCGGCAGCTCGTCGTCGGGTCGGCATTCCAGCGGCACCTGGTCGGTGCCAGATCCCACCTGCGTGTCGCCGTAGGGAGAGGGTTTGGGTCTTGCAAGCAAGCAGTCAGTCTTCCAGGAGCAAGAGTGAAAAAACAAGGAAGCAAAAGTGACTGGAGTCAGGGAACAATTTAGGCCAGCACGTTGCAAAAGCGCTCGGCGACCCTATAATAGGACGGCAAACGGCTTCTTGATTCACAAGTGACGAGCAGCGATTGAGTGAGGTGGTCCAACAGGGGCCACGCTTAAACAGGGAAGCGGCAGCGGCCCAATCAACTCACCGGATACTCAGCTGTATAAACTGCGTATTGAGGGGAGGTCAGATTGCTCCGCGTGCTAGCGGCACAACCGCCAGCAACCCGCCAGCTTCTCAACACAGTCAGGCAAAAACCGAGCATTGCAGGGAAAGGCTGAAGCGATGGCGAACAGACAATTTGACCAATCCCGTTTACCCGCAGTCCGCCGATTCCGGATGCGACGACGCAGGCGCGAGCCGGTGCTTAGGCCAAGAGCTAGCAACAACCCATCCACTGCGGCGATGCCAAAACCAAGTACAGATGCGATGAATCCCGTTGAGACTGATAAGCCAACCGCTATTAGCCAGCCCGGACGCAAGGATTGGGGGTGGTCACTGTTATGGCTGAGTGTGCTCCTCGTGTTTGGGGGGACAGCCGGCGGCGCGTTTTTCTGGTTAGTCACCATGCCGCCGGCGGTCAACTGCAAGCAAATCTCGCCCCTAGCGCCCGACATGGAGCGGCTGCAGTGCGCCCAGCAGGCAGCGGCAACCCGCCAGCTAGAGCAGCTGGTTAAGGGGCTGCAATTAGTGAAGGACTGGCCAAAAGACCACCCCCTCCACTCGCAGGCCAAAGAGCTGGAGGACGAATGGTCAAAGTGGGTGCTGGAAGTGGCTACCAAAAAGATGGAGTCAGGGGATCTCAAGGGCGCAATTAATATTGTCAGCAACATTCCTCAGACCAGTTCTGTGTATGCCGAGGCTAAAGCGACAGTTGCCAAGTGGCAAAAGGACTGGGACAAAGGTATGGCCATTCACAACAAAGCCATACAGGCAATCAAAGCGCGGCAGTGGGATCTAGCCACAAACTACGCCCAGGAACTGTCGCGGCTGCGCAATGAATACTGGGGGCAGCAACGCATGGGCGAGCTGCTCAAGCAAATGACGGTGGAAAAACGAGCCTGGCAGCAGCTGCGAGAGGCGCGGGATGTCGCTTGGTACGACACCCCCGCTGACTTAGAGTCGGCTCTAGCGATGGCTCGCAAAGTAAACCCGACAACCTACGCCTACGCCTCGGCGCAAGCTGATATTGCCAAATGGAGTCGCAAGTTGCTCGATATGGCGGCCAAGCGGCTGAAAGAGCGGGATTTAGAGGGGGCGCTCGGAATAGCCAAGCGCGTCCCCTCAGACTCCACGCTTTACCCGGAAGCCCAAGACTTTATGCAGCTGAGCCGGGCGATGCTCCTTGTCCCAGATAATAAGGTGTTAACTCAGCCCCCGCTCACCACTATGGCGTCTGTCCTGGAAGCCCAAGCAGCCGCACGCCAGCTCGCCCCCAATCGCCCCCTCTACAAGCAAGCCCAGGCAAAAATTGCTGACTGGCAAGCGCAACTGCAAGACCTGCTCCAGCTGCAGGTGGCAAGTACCCTGGCCGGTGTGGGCCAAGGGATGACGTTCCAGCTGGCTATTGACCAAGCGCAAACGATCGGGCAGGATCGCCCCAAGCGCATCCAAGCCCAAACCCTAATTGCCCTGTGGCGCAAGGAACTGACCTCGGCTAAGGACCGCCCCTATGTAGTGCGAGCCAAACTGCTGGCGGCGGCGGGAACGGTTGATGCATTGAAGGCTGCCATCGCCGAGGCGCGTCAAGTAGCCCCTGCGCGTCCGCTGCGGGGCGAGGCACAAAGCCTGATCGCCGAATGGGACAAACGGATTCAAACTCTGGAAGACCAACCGCTCTTAGAGCAAGCGCGATTGCAGGCTAAGCAGGGGAATCTCAGCAACGCGATTCGCACCGCTGAAAAAATTGGCTCCGGGAGAACCCTCTACAAACAGGCACGGGCGGCAATCGCTGACTGGAGCGCCCAAATTCAAATCGCGGAAGACCGGCCCAAGCTCAATGAAGCCACAAAGCAGGCCGCTCAAGGCCGGCTCTCGGAAGCGATTCAAATTG
>CAZJNL010000930.1:0-2802 GCA_964546515.1 uncultured Oscillatoria sp. | reverse complement strand
AAGACAGACGTGAAAGCAGCGAACGGCTTTTTCAGCTTGATCGTTAGCTCGTACTCGCCGGTCGCCGCTACAGATGCCACGTTTGCCAGCAGCGATGAGGGGTTGCCGCCGTTTTCCATAAACCGCTTCAGCGAAAACTCCATCGCTTTGGCGTTGAACGGAGTTTTGTCGTGGAAGGTGACACCCTGACGCAGGGGGATGGTGTAAGTCAAGCCATCCTCACTGATTTTCGGCAGCGCCGTCGCCAGCTGGGGTTCGAGTTCGGTGCTTCCCGACTTGTAAGTGTATAAGCGATCGCCCAGATTGTACAGCAGGGTGCCGGAAGCAACCTCGTAAGCGTCAGCTGGGTCTATTGTCCGCAGCTTTGACGTCATCCCAATAATAACGCGACCGGGTTCGCCGCCGGTGGCTGCCGGTGGAGCCGCCTGTCGCTGACCGCAGCTAACGGCCAAAAAACAGCACAAACTGAACAAACTGAGGAATTTTCCCATCCACCGCCACCGGCGGCTGCTTAACCTTGCGGCATACTTTTGCAACATTTCCCTCAACCCAATGCCTCCGATCAGAATTCTAAACACTGCGACAATAAAGAATCTATCAGCTATCTGCTGTTAGGTATCAGCTTTCGCAATCCGCCACCGCCCTTCGGGAGAGGTGTCCTCAGTTCCGCGCTTTTGTTTCTCTTATCTCTCGCTTTCGCGGGGTGCCCTGCAAGCTGCGGTTTTTCTGGACAGGCGGGACGCCTGTCCTACGCCTAATTGCGGTTTTTCTGGACAGGCGGGACGCCTGTCCTACGGCTAATTGTCCACAGGGGCAGCTGCTGGGTGGCATCCACGCGCACGCCGGTGACGCCTTTGTGCGCGAAGGCGTAATCAATGTTCTGCCACAGGGGAATATAGGGGACATCCTCAGCGCTCAAATCCTGAATTTGGCCAAAAATTGCCTTGCGAGCTTTGGGGTCTTGTTCTTTTCGCTCTCGGTCAATCAGCTCCTTGGCTCGCTCGCTGTAGTAGAATGAACCCATCATTTGACTGCTGCCTGACCGGCAACCGTCCTTTGGCGAGCCTTTGGAACAGTCCAAAAACGGCTGAACGTAGTTGTCGGCGTCGAAAAAGTCTGCATACCAGCCGAGCAAGAATGTCTGGTAGATGCCTTTCTCCAAGTTGTCAAAAGCGGTAGTGGACTCGACGCTCCTGATTTCCAGCTGCAGAGCTCCATCCAGCCGCTGCTGCGCCAAGGCTTTCAAAGCGATCGCCACCAACCCCCGCACGGGTGAGTCGGAAACATGCCAGATTTCTATCTTCAGAGGATTGTCTTTACTATATCCCGCCTTTCGCAGCAGTTCCTTAGCAATACCTGCATCCCCATCCCCGTACCGCTGTTTGAACACCGGCAACGAAACGTCAAAAGTGGTGGGAATCAGGCTGTAGAGCGGTTCGGCTTGCTCTTTGAGCACCCGCTCAACCAGTAAGGGGCGATCGACAAATGCCGCCAGCGCCCGCCTGACATCCGGGCTGTTCAAAGGCGGCTTGCTGGCGTTGAGCACCCAGTAGCTGGCATAATTGCCTTTGGAGGCGATCGCACCCCACCCCTGTGCCGGTGCCATTTGCTCCAGGCTGCCAATCTGCTCTGGGTCGAGGTTTTGGTAGGCGATATCCACCGCACCGGCGCGAAAGGCGCTGTACAAGTTGGCTGGGCTGGAGAAGATTTGAACGTCCACTCCCCCGTTAGCCGGCTTTTCGCCCCAGTATTTGTCAAAAACGTCCAATTTCAGGGAATCTGCGCCATATTTGACCAATTTGTAGGGGCCGGTGCCCACAAAGGTGTCTGGCTTGAATTTGCCGGCACCTATTTCGTAAGCTTTGGGAGATATAGCACAAGTTCCGAAAAATGTCAAGAGGGCGGGAAAGGCAGCGAAGGGTTTTTTTAGCTTAATGGTTAGCTCGTACTCGCCGGTGGCTTTGACGGATTCTACGGTTTCCGCCAGCAGCTGGGAAGGGTTGCCCTTATTTTCCACAAACCGGCGCAGGGAAAACGCCATCGCCTCCGCGTTGAAAGGAGTTCCGTCGTGGAAGACAGCGCCGGTGCGCAGGGGGATAGTATAGGTCAAACCGTCTTTGCTGATTTTAGGCAAAGCTGTCGCCAGTTGGGGTTTCAGCTGGGTTGTGCCTGTATCGTAGCTGTAGAGCCGGTCGCCCAAATTATTAATCCACAAACTCGATACCTGCTCGTAGGCATCAGCTGGATCGAGGGTGCGAATTTTCGAGGTAGTGCCAATAGTGATGCGACTGGTGCCGGCATTCGGTGAGTCAGGTGCCGGTGGGAGAGTGCAGCTGACGAGTAGCAAGCAGCAAACACAGAGCAAGCCGAGAAATTGTCCAATCCGCTGCCACTGTTTTATCTTGTAGAACGCTGAATCGCGTCTGATATCGCTCCGCCGTAGAAGAGAAGTTTTCACTATTCAGTCGAGAAATTGTCCAATCCGCTGCCCCCATTTTATCTTGTAGAACGCCGAATCGCGTCTGATATCGCTCCGCCGTAGAAGAGAAGTTTTCACTGTTCAGCCGAGAAATTGTCCAATCCGCTGCCACTGTTTTATCTTGTAGATCCGCGATTTATCGCGTCTTTTATCGATACGCCGTAGAAGAGAAGTTTTCATTGTTCAGCCGAGAAATTGTCCAATCCGCTGCCCCATTTTATCTTGGAGAACGCCGAATCGCGTCTGAGAGCGCTCCGCCGTAGAAGAAAAGTTTTCATTGTTCAGCCGAGAAATTGTCCAATCCGCTGCCCCATTTTATCTTG
>CAZJNL010000929.1:0-2810 GCA_964546515.1 uncultured Oscillatoria sp. | reverse complement strand
CATCTTTCTACTGTGCAACGCCCCCGCACCGGCACCCCCCGACAGCCGGCTCTCCCCTCCCGCCGCACCGCTATGTTAATTTTTTTATACCTGTGATCAAACTACCGGCACGAGTGGGTAAACTATAAATAAACAGCCCAATTCACGGGAGCATCCCGTTTTGGCAAAAATCCCGGGGCGATTTAACGGCTATACCACAGGCGAGACGCCTGTGGCACTCCCCGCACCGGCGTGCGAAAACCCTTGTTTCTTCCTCCCTCCCAACGGAAGGGAATCGCAGGTTCTGCACACCGGCACCAAGTGCACCGGAATACAAAAGTGGCAGGCTCCCTTATTGACTTATTTACCCAAGGAGACAGTGCCGGTGAACAACCAACTTAAAGCCAAGTGCCTGCAATATTTTACCAACACCCGCCCCAATCAAGGTGGAACGTTGATTATGTTGCTTGCTATAATTTTCATAAGTGGGATTTTGGCAGCTATTGCTTTGCCCAGTCTTCTCGGTCAAACTTCTAAAGCCAAACAAGTGGAAGCGAGGAACAATATTGGAGCGATAAACCGAGCCCAACAAGCGTACCAATTAGAAAAGGGCGTTTTTGTTGATTCCTTTGAAAAATTGGGTCTGATAATTCCGCCTGAGACAGCTAATTATCGCTACCGGATTATTTCCCCATGCCCACCCGCGAATCTGCCATTCAAAGGGCCATTTCAGAACCTAAATGGGAAAGCTTTTCCAGGCGATTGGTGCGGAGGCGGGATTGTCAGAGAGTTTCGAGGAAGTAAGCCGGCACTGCCTGAATCACAAGAGTTGTGGACTATGGTAATCGCCACACCTAAGCTTCCTAATTTGAAATTATTCGCCGGCTTGGTGTGGACGGAAACAGATACAGCGACGAGTCAATCCACCACCCGCGCGTTATTATGTGAACCAACCGAACCCTCTTTCATACCTGATAGGTCGGTAATTTCCAATGGCCAACCTAAATCATGCAGCGATCTATTAGATCCTCCACATCATTGCGATTGAAGCTGACTGCTAACAACTCTTCCATCCGCCACTTCCACGATCCAGTTATTTGTGTGCGGCTCTGTTACGGTGCGGTGAGAGTGCTAGATCGAAGAAACGGAACCAATGTAGGGGCGGGTTCATCCGCAACCTGTGCCACACAGCCCCAACGCCGAAAAACCCGCCCCTACCCCTCACGGATTCGCCAACAGCATCTTTCTAATCTCCTGGAAACTAGCAAAAGTGACACGCTCACAATTCAATATCCTGCCGGCTCTCACCTACTGAGATAACACCGCCAGATTCTCTGTAGCCACTTTTTTGTCATCCAGATAAAACTCAAACTTCCAATTCCCCGGTTTGTCAGCCTCTTGGTCAAATTCATGCAAGCACCAAGTATCCAGCCGGTTGCCTTCTGCAATCAGACTGGATTCCCCCTCATACACCAGCGTGCCGGCAGGATTGAAAAGCTTGCAGCTACTGTTCAACGTCTGAGGGGGGAGGGGCTTGTCATCGGCAGAGGGCTTCTGAAAATCCAGATGAAAGCTCACATAGAAATAGACAGCCTTGCTATTAAGTGAAATTTCTTTCAGGCTGTCCACCGGCTTGAAAGTCTCATCTAAGCCTGTAGTCACTGTCACCTGAGAATAAGCTTGATAACCCAGTTTCTGGGATTCAACCTTTTCGCTATTCCCCCCTGAAAAAATAGCGAAACCCGCGCCCACACTGCTGATCAGTATAGCGGTTGAGATCAGCGCAGACACCTTATTTGGAAGTCTTCCCTCCTGGGCGCTGCTGTACACATCAATCCGATTGAGGGCTTGCAAGGCAGCTGCAGCGTTAGGATAGCGATCTTTGACATTAGGCTCAACCATTTTTTGCAGCCAGCCAATAAATGGCGGAAATGGCGGATTTAAATAGGGGAGCAGCTTTTTGACAGGAAAGCGGTAAGCTGCATCCACCAAATTGCCAATATCCACAGATTTTGTGCCGGTGAACAAACAAATCAGCGTCGCCCCTAAACTGTAGAGGTCAGAAGCTTCTGTCAGCTGCCGGTTGAACAGCTGTTCCGGCGGCATAAATCCCAAAGTCCCCTTCACCACACTGCTCACCGCCACGTCGCCACCCCCGACGCGAGCGAAGCCAAAATCTACCAGATAAACATTCCTCTTCTTATCCACCAAGATATTTTCCGGCTTGAGATCGCGGTGGATAACAGGCGGTTTCTGACTTTGCAAGTACACCAAAATCTCTAAAACTGCCACCGCAATTTGCTTAATTTCCTGAGGCAAAAAGCCGCAGCGCGTTCCCAAGCATTCCGCGTCTTTGTACTCCTGCACCATGCAGAAACCATCCGGCATCTGGAAAGAATCGAGATAGCGGGGAATGCCCGGATGATTGAGACTGCGCAGCACCTTAATTTCTTGCTCAAACGCTTCGTATTGCGCCCAGCTAGCCCCCAACTGCGCAAATTGGAACTGCTTAATCACCACCGGCACTCCCTCTGTACGCCCCCCTGTTTCCCCCTGAGCAAGGGGTAAACGGGTGCGGGTGGCCAAATATGTGACCCGCCCGCCGGCGCGATTGTGACCGAGTTCGCGGACGACTTGATACCCGTGACTGGAAAAATCAGGAAAATCGCTCATAAAATTCAACCGGCACTCATCTGTAACTATATTTCCCACTCCCGCCGCAAAAACGATCGCCCCTCTCCAAAAAAGCCGGCACCCCCACGCCTGGAAGTGCGACCGGCATCTCGCCTGTGCACCCCCACGCCTGGAAGTGCGACAGGCGTCTCGGGAGC
>CAZJNL010000928.1:0-2811 GCA_964546515.1 uncultured Oscillatoria sp. | reverse complement strand
ATTTGCAGGGAAGCGAACAGGTGCGCGTGCTGGTTGCCGGTGAGGATTTTTACTCGTCGCCGCGCCTCAGTCCCGACGGATCAAAGCTGGCGTGGCTGAGTTGGAATCACCCCAATATGCCCTGGAATGGTACGGAATTGTGGGTGGCAGAAATTAACGCAGATGGCTCTGTGGGTGACAGCCATTTGGTTGCCGGCGGTGTCAGCGAATCGATTTTTCAGCCAGAATGGTCGCCAGACGGAGTGCTGCATTTTGTTTCTGACCGCACCGGCTGGTGGAATCTTTACCGCTGGGGTGCCGGTGGTGCCGAAACCCTCTGCGAAATGCAGGCGGAATTCGGACTTCCCCAGTGGGTGTTTGGCATGTCTACCTACGCTTTCGCCTCAGAAACTCGCATCATCTGCACCTACACCCAGCAAGGCATCTGGCATCTGGCGAGTCTCGACACGGCGGCGAAACAGCTGGAAAAAATTGAGACGCCTTATACGGATATTTCCTGCCTGCAAGCATCTGGCGGTCGCGTGGCTTTTATCGCCGGTTCGCCAAAGGAACCGACAGCAATTGTTTTGCTGGATTTGACTGCTGGCACAATACAAGTGCTGCGCCGGTCGAGCCAGGTGGCGATTGATGCCGGTTATTTATCAGCGCCGCAAGCGATTGAGTTCCCCACAGAAAACGGGCTGACAGCGCACGCCTTTTTCTACCCGCCGCAAAATCGCGACTTCACGGCAATTTCGGGTGAAAAGCCGCCGCTGCTGGTGAAAAGTCACGGGGGTCCCACGGCGGCGACTAGCAGCAGTCTGAGTTTGAAGACTCAATACTGGACTTCTCGCGGGTTTGCGGTGCTTGATGTTAACTATGGCGGAAGCACCGGCTACGGACGCGCCTACCGGCAGCGGCTGGATGGCCAGTGGGGGGTGGTGGATGTGGCTGACTGCGCCAGTGGGGCGAGCTATCTGGCGGAGCGGGGTTTGGTGGATGGGAACCGGCTGGCGATTTCTGGGGGGAGTGCCGGTGGTTACACGACGCTGTGCGCTCTGACGTTCCGAGATGTGTTTAAAGCCGGTGCGAGTTACTACGGGGTGAGCGATTTAGAAGCCCTGGCAAAGGACACCCACAAGTTTGAGTCCCGCGACCTCGACCGGCTGATTGGCCCATTACCGGAACGGAAACACCTTTACCGGGAGCGATCGCCGATCCACTTCACGCAGGGGCTTTCCTGTCCGGTGATTTTTTTCCAGGGGCTGGAGGATAAGGTCGTTCCGCCTTCTCAAGCTGAGATGATGGTGGCGGCGCTGCAGGCGTTGGGGCTGCCGGTGGCTTATGTGGCCTTTGAGGGCGAGGGGCACGGCTTCCGCAAAGCTGAGAATATTAAGCGGGCTTTGGATGGGGAGTTTTATTTCTACTCGCGGGTGTTTGGGTTTGAGCCGGCTGAATCCCTTGAGCCGGTGGCTATAGAGAATCTTTAGTAGGGTGCGTTCCGCCCTTGGCGGAACGCACCCTACTTCTTTAGGATAGCTAAAGATTTTTCTGCCAAAATGGCAGCACGATCGCCTGCTATTAAGCCACAATTAGATTCCAGAACCCCACTTCTGCCGGAAATATCTGTGCGGAAATTGGGGTTCCAGGTTCTTAATAAACTGCCTGTGTGGTGCGCCGGCATTTTGAGCGAAGCTAATTGTCCTGCAAAGGGAAAGCCAGCTTGAAATCTATCTTGGGGGGGATGCCACCTGTGGGCTAGGTCAATTATATATAGACCAGCTGAGTGCAGATAGCAAAGATACGATTTCAACAGGAGACGCTCAAAATGTCTAAAGAAAGTGTGACTCAATTTTTAGCAGATGTCGCTCGCGATCCGAATAGGCGAGAAAATTTTAAAGTAGTAGCTAACTCGCCGGACTTCATCGCCATCGCCCAAGAACTGGGTTATTGCTTTACAGCGGAGGAAATGGAGGAGGTTGTCAATGAATACAGTCAGGGAGTGACGCTTAGAAGGAAAACTGGCGTTTGGAAATGGCTGCGGACTGTCCACTGGAGAAAGCCGCGATTGATAGAAAGTCCGGCGAATTGATTTCAATCTATAGCGGTTCTCAGTTTGATGTACTATGGCCCATAAACCCGATTTCGTAGTGCCGGTGGCACTGTGCCCGCCCCTACCGAGTTTCTCCGTAACACACTAATCTGAGAAACGCTATATAGCCTCGGTGAAGTATTGCTATTCGGGGTTAAGAAATTGGGTTTATTTGCTAGAATCAACCGTTAATTACCGTTAATTGCGGTGTGCGCCCAGAGAAACCCGGTTTCTAGGATTGCCCGGAGCGGCGCTCCAGTCTTTTTCCCGCGCTGCTGACTGCCGGTAGCCGGTCGCCTCAAAAGAGAGGGATTCAAGCGAAATGGATAGGAGCCGCCCCTGCGGGGCGTGCCGGTGAGCGCTGCAAAGCTTTATTAGAATTGTGTTGCCCTGTTTGCTTGCAAGTAGGGGTGCGGCATTCCGCGCCCCGATTCCTTTTGTGCGGTGGTGCCGGCGAGAGGTTTGTTATATCGGGTTGGTTTGAATACCCGTAATATCTTTCAGGTGGGGTATGGGGCATCATCGCATGGGGCATTGGTTGCTAATTGCGGTTAATCAAGAGGAAGAAGACGCGATAAATCGCGTCTCTACAAGAAAGAGGATGAAGAAGACGCGATAAATCGCGTCTCTACAAGAAAGAGGATGAAGAAGACGCGATAAATCGCGTCTCTACAAGAAAGAGGATGAAGAAGACGCGATAAATCGCGTCTCTACAAGAAAGAGGATGAAGAAGACGCGAT
>CAZJNL010000927.1:0-2812 GCA_964546515.1 uncultured Oscillatoria sp. | reverse complement strand
TCCGCATATATAGCAGATCTAAATGATTTGGAAAATCCTCTCTTTTCTTCCCTTGGCGCTCCTTCACGGCGGCGGTTTATAAAAAAAAATTACAGCTCAATGAGAACCGCTATATTTACCACTCTCACCCAAATTATGGGAGAATCAATCTAAAAATCCTAGATAGCCATGCCGACAGATCCTTACGCTTGGATAGAACAATCTCTGGCGACAATTCACCGCGCCAACTGGTATCGCTCGCCGCAAACAGTTGAGGGACGCCCCGGGCCGGTGGTGCGGATCGACCGGCGCGATCTGATCAATTTTGCCAGCAATGACTATCTCGGACTTGCCGGCGATGAGCGCTTGATTCAAGCTGCAGTTGACGCCACCCAGGAATTCGGCACCGGCAGCACCGGATCGAGATTGCTCAGCGGGCACCGGCATCTGCACCGGCAGCTGGAACTGGCGATCGCCCAGTTGAAACAAACCGAAGACGCCCTAGTTTTCAGTTCCGGCTATCTGGCCAATTTGGGCGCAGTCGCCGCCTTAGCGGGAAAGCGCGATTTAATTCTTTCTGACCAGTACAATCATTCAAGTCTCAAAAATGGAGCCATTCTCAGTGGCGCGGCGGTTGTGGAGTACCGCCACTGTGACATCGAAGATTTAAAAACCCAGCTCGAAAAGCACCGGCAGCACCACCGCCGCTGCCTGATTCTCACCGATACCGTTTTTAGCATGGATGGCGATATTTGTCAACTACCCGCGCTGCTAGATTTGGCAGAGGAGTTCAGCTGCATGCTACTGGTGGATGAAGCGCACGCCACCGGCGTATTTGGCGCAACCGGCGCGGGGTGTGTGGAGCATTTCAGCTGCACGGGGCGGCTAATTCAAATGGGCACCCTCAGTAAAGCTTTGGGCAGTTTGGGCGGGTACGTTGCTGGGAAAGCGTCTGTGATAGACTTCCTGCGGAATCGCGCCCCCAGTTGGGTGTACACCACCGGCTTGTCGCCGGCGGATACAGCAGCGGCGCTGGCGGCGGTGGGAATTGTGCGGTTTGAACCCCAGCGGCGGGCGAAACTTTGGCAAAATGTGGCTGACTTGAAACAGCTGCTGTGGGAAAGCGGAATTATTCCTATTTCCCAGGAGTCTCCGATTTTGTGTTTGCCGGTGATCGATGCCGGTGCGGTGCTCGCTGCAGCCAAGCTGCTGAAAGCGTCTGGCATCTTTGCTGCAGCGGTTCGCCCCCCCACAGTGCCGGTGAGCCGGATTCGCGTCACGGTAATGGCCACCCACGAGCGGGCTCACCTTCAGCGATTAGTGGAAGCTCTGTGCTACCTCCAGCGCAGTGATATCAATTGCTTCTCCCGCACTTTTGCTGGAAAATCCCCTCACAGCAGTAGCGTTCTGCAACCGCAGAACGCACCTGAAGCTTCTCTTTACAAAAGTTCTGCAACCGCAGAACGCACCTGAAGCTTTTATTTACAAAAGTGAGATGTTCCTGTTGCCAACTGTGCCGTGAAGCGCTAAAATCTCAGCATTAGGGTGCGTTCTGCGCCTACAGAACGCACCTGAAGCTCATATTTACAAAAGTTCTGCAACCGCAGAACGCACCTGAAGCTTCTATTTACAAAAGGGGGATGCTCTCGTTCCCAACTGTGCCGGTAAGCGCTAAAATCTGAGAGAATAAGCGCGGAATGTAGGGGCGCGGCACGGCAGAGTGCCCCTCCGGGGAAAATGAGGGATAATATAATGTCAGGTAGATTAACCGTACAAATGCGACAACACCCCCCAACCCCCTCGACCACAAGGGGAGAGGGGGAGTAAGAAAAAGACTGTAGCGGTTTTCAATTTGTGAGGGTACAGATCGGGTTGAAAAATGATATGCCTGCCCGAGACGGGACACTTTACAGATTCTTTCTCTTGTAGAGACGCGATTTATCGCGTCTCCCTATCCCCGCCCGCAGATAAAAAAATGTACCGCTCCGCTCTGAAAAAGGCTATAGATTTTTTCTCCCCTCTCCCATTTGGGGAGAGGGGATGGGGGTGAGGGTCTTTTTTAAGGTCAATTCACCGGACATGATATAAAGTCCTGACTACGAACAGGAAATCCCGGCCATGAGATGAAACATGAAAAATAAAAAGTGAAGATATAAATCCTCTCTTCACTCTTAACTTATCAGGTTTAACTATTCAGTTTGAAGCTATCCATTATTTAGTTTTGGAAGCCACTTTTGCCTGAATATTCACACTCTTGACACCAGGAATCTTCCTTGCCAAAGGTTCAATCTGATTCAGTTGGTCGGCAGAGGCGACTTGCCCTGTTACCGTCACCACCCCATCTTTGGAATCCACGGTCAGCTGACTGGAGGGCAAGTTTTTCTCCAGCTGATTGCGCACTAGACTTTTAATATCTTTATCAGGCAGTTGGTTGGTGTTGCCGGCAGCCTGGTTGGGAACCGGGCTATTAGCATCGTTTTGGTTGCTCCCAGCGGACATCTTTCCGCCGGTGTCGCTTGGAGAATTGGGAGCCTCCGAACTCGTCTTAGCCTGGTTGCAAGCTGCAGCGCCGACAACTAGGAGACTGCTCAGCAGAAATGGAATGAACTTTTTCATTTTTTGACTTTATCCCTTGAATCTGCAAAAGGGCTCGGTTTCGTTGGGGGCAACTTGAAAAGCGGCTTTTTTCGCCGGCAAATTGCTCTGCGGAGTCAGTGAAAGGCCCCGGTGGGACGAGCCACCCTTTTCGCGCCAGCGTGGGGGTGGCAGAGCTTTTATAGCGTTTTTCATATTAGTGAGGTACTGAGAAACCCGGTTTCTTAAAGAAACCGGG
>CAZJNL010000926.1:0-2812 GCA_964546515.1 uncultured Oscillatoria sp. | reverse complement strand
CGTTGCCGGCACCGCCGGTGAGGTTGTCGTTCCCCGCATCGCCCTGTAGGTAGTCGTTGCCGGCACCGCCGGTGAGGGTGTCGTTATCCGCACCGCCAAATACGTTGTTATTGCCGTCACCGGTGTTGAGACTGTCGTTACCCGCACCGCCAGTCAGGCTGTCATTGCCGGCACCACCTGTAAACGTGTCCGCAGCAGCGTCGCCTATGAGGGTGTCGTTGCCATCACCGCCGTCCACAACAGCTGCACCCAGAGGATCCACCGTTATGCGGTCATTACCAGCGTCGCCCCGCAAGGTGTCGCCCTCCGTACCAGACAGGATGTCATTGCCCTCGCCACCGCTGAGGGACTGCACGCCCAGCCCTGTTAAGCTGTCATTACCGGCACCCCCATCCATGTAGGTTCCTGGAATGGCCCTTGCTCCTGTAGCGGCATCAGCTGCTGTGCCTTTCACACCAACTAGAGAGTCATCGCCATCGCCGCCGTACAGGCTATCGGTGGCACTGCCGCCAGTTATGGTGTCGTTGCCTTTATCGCCATAGAAAAGGCCCTTTCCCCGGCTCAGGCTGCCATTTATAGAGTCGTTGCCCTGGCCACCCATCACCGTAGATTGCAAACTGAGACGCAGATCTATGGTGTCATTGCCTTGATTTCCAAATATCAGAAGCTTATCTGCGGAAAGACTGTCCTCGGTGCTTGCCAACGTAGCTCCCCCACCGACAATACTGTCGTCGCCGCCGGCTGTGTCAATATCCCCAAGCAGGGTATCGTTGTCCCCCGCACCTATTATCGTGTCGTTACCGATGTCGCCGGACAGCCAGTTTTGCCTCGTATTTGTTCCCGCCTGCACCGAGTCGTCGCCCTTGCCGCCTCGCAGGGTATCTTTACTCCCGCCCCCTACTATGGTGTCGTCTCCTGCGTTGCCGAACAGGTAGTTGTTACTGGCGGGGCGGATGGTGGCGGTTTGTCCGAGAAGAGCGCTTATTGGATCTGATGTGCCTTCTGAAAAACCACCTGTTATGCTGTCATCGCCATCCCCGCCCAGCATAATGTCATTGGCGGGACTTGCCCCAGTCAAAGTGTCGTTGTCTTGCTGGCCAAATAGCAGACTCGAACCCTTGGTACTGGTCAGCTGGTCATCGTCCTTACCGCCGTCCAAGGTGTCGTTGGGGCCGTTACCGATTAGCCGGTCGTTATCGCCGTTCCCGTAAAGGGCACTCTTTCCCCCTGAAAAACTTTGGAGCAGGTCAGTGCCACCCAGTGCCAGAACCGTATCTGCGGCGTCGAGCAGCTGAAGTACGTTGGAATCATCGTTTAATATTCTCACCATTTTCTGGTTTCACTCCTCTGTTGCGCGTCGTAGTTATTGCCATCACTGCGAGTGCGGCTCATGCCTGAACCCCTTGACGTTGAGTTGGCAGTGGTCTATTCTACCAGTCCGCAGCAAGTCTAGTCTAGATTGCAGGCCGGTGTCTAGCCTGTACGCCTTGAGAACTCTTGATGGCTTGCCTCCCTCACTACTGGCGTTGCTCATGGCTCTGCTGGCCAGTCCCCTGCCCTTGACTCCGGGAATTCTCTCGCAGTCAGCAGTCTGTATAAAAATTAAGGCTTGGCGGCACGGTTGCTTGTGCCGCTTTATACTCTGTCCTTAAAAGATTCTGTATCATCAAGAGACAGTTTTCCCGATCCGCTGGTTCCCTGTCGAGTGGGGGCGGGGCAGAAAAAAAGTTGACTGAACAGCCTTACTGGTATTAAATCACTAGGGGTGTGACAGCGCCAGCTCCCCCCCGTAACTTAACGGACTGTGCTGCAACAGATGCGAGTCGTTATTCTTGCCGGTGGGTCGGGCACCCGCCTAGCCGAAGAAACCCAAGTCAAACCCAAGCCAATGGTGGAAATTGGCTCAAGGCCCATCCTTTGGCACATTATGAAGCACTACGCCCACTACGGCTTTCAGGAGTTCTGCATCGCTTTGGGCTACAAGGGAGAAGTCATCAAGCGCTATTTCTTGGACTACCGCACCCTGAGTGGCAATCTGACGGTGAATCTGGCCACCGGCGACGTGCGGGTGTCCGGTCAGGAGTCAGACAGTTGGATTATACACCTAATCGATACGGGTGTCAATACTCTCACGGGTGGCCGCGTCAAGCGTCTGGAACCCTGGCTGAAAGACGAGACGTTCATGCTGACTTACGGGGACGGAGTAGCTAACGTTGACCTGGAGGATTTGCTGCGCTTTCACCGGTCGTGCGGGCGTCTGGTGACGGTGACGGCGGTGCGCCCACCGGCTCGTTTCGGGGGTTTGGTGTTTGCCGGGGATTTGGTGGCTGAGTTCACCGAAAAGCCCCAAATTGGGGAAGGCTGGATCAATGGGGGGTTCCTGGTCTGCGAACCGGCCATTTTCGACTGCCTGGAAGGAGATAGTACCAGTTTGGAGGCGGATGTCTTGGAGCGGCTGGCGGCTGATGGCCAGTTGGCGGCTTACCGGCACGACGGGTTCTGGCAGTGTATGGACACGCTGCGGGATGTGCGGCTTTTGGAAAGTTTATGGCCAAGTGGCCACGCCCCTTGGCAGGTGTGGGACTGACAGTCGGGCATGGGGCAAAGGCGCATAGGGCATGGCGCATGAAAGGGACAGGACTTGCGCAGCGACACTTCATGTGGTGCGTGGTGGGTTGCGCGCAACGCTTCATGTGGTGCGTGGTGGGTTACGCGCTTCGCTGACTTCAGGTGGTGCGTGGTGGGTTACGCGCTTCGCTAACTTCAGGTGGTGCGTGGTGGGTTACGCGCTTCGCTAACCCACCCTACAGAT
>CAZJNL010000925.1:234-2812 GCA_964546515.1 uncultured Oscillatoria sp. | reverse complement strand
CGCCCCATCATCCGCACCGGCATCCTTCCACTCCCGCATCCTCGCCTTCAGCCGTTCTTGCCAAGTGCGGAACTCGCGGTTATCGTTCACCCACCGGCGCAGGGTTCCCCACTCCCGGATTAGCGCCTCGTGGACAACCTCCACCGTCTCCTCACCGGCACTCTCATCCCGCGCCGTCACCACCAGGCGCGAAGTTGCCAAGCGCGTCACCAAATCCCAGTTATCTTCCCCCACCTCAGCCCTGGTGGCTGTGCGGCGGGTGTCTTCGGTGCCTTCCCCCGGGCGCACCAGCTGGATAAACACCCGCTGCGCCCGCTGCTTGTCAGCCTGATTCAGGTTGCCATACTCCTTCTCGGCGTAACCAGCTAGCGCCTTCTCGACGCCGCCAATCTCCTCGTAAGCGTCATGGGTAAGTGTCCCGTCTCGCTGTTTGGCCCACAGCTGCGTCAGGGCAAACTCCAGCAGCGGCAAATTCCCCGGCGACTCCTGTACGTCATCGAGAATTCGCTCAGTCAGCCCCTCCTCTATCCGCACTTTCAGCAACTGCGCCGGCTGTTCAATGGCATCTCGCAACTCCTGCCGGTTCATTGGGCCAAGTTTCACGTCGGCATTCTGCAAGGCATCGGCAAAGGGGCGGTACGACAGGGCGTATCCCAGAAAATCCGCCCGCAAGGTGAGGGCGAGGCGGAAATTCGCCTCGCCGTTTAGGGCTTCCAGCAGCCGGTTGAGAAATTGCTGGCGTTCCGACTCCTCCTTGCAGAGGGTGTAGAGCTCTTCAAACTGATCCGCCACCAGCAACAGGCGGGTGCCGGCATTCTTTTCCAGAATGCGCGTCACCACATCCCGCAGCGCTAAGTCTCCCCCTTTCAGCGATTCAGCTAGCTTGTTAACTTCCACCAGCCGGTCAGTTTCGCTCATCTGGGGTTCCAGCAGGGGAACCAGCTTAGCTGCCAAATGGCGGAAGGGGCGATCTCCGGGGCGGAAATCCTCAATCAGCCAAGTGTTTTGGGAACGCAACTGCGGAATTAACCCCGCAAACACCACAGAAGACTTGCCGCTGCCAGAAGGGCCAATTACGGCCATTAGGGGCTGAGTTCGCACAGCCTCTACCAGTTGGGGTGCGAACGTCTCTCGCCCGAAAAAGAACTGCGCATCCTCCTCCCGGAAGGCAAACAAGCCCCGATACGGGCAGGGGGGAATGGCTCGCTGGCCCAGTTGCGGCCAAGCTTGGGCCAGCAAGCCGGTGGGGATGATAAAAGCCGCCCTGACTTCTGGGCGCTTAGCGGGGTTGGTGCCAGACGCTACAGTCATGCTGTCTATCGCCACTGTCATGCCGATCGCCCCATCCAGCTGCTCATCCCACACCGGCGAACCGCTGAATCCAGGCTCTATTTTATAAGCCGTCTGGCGCACAACTTCTATCTGGACTCGACCGTTGGCTTGCTCGCCCTGTATCATACCGTCAGTCCACACGCCGGCAGGCTGCCCCTCTGGAAAGCCGAGAACCCGAAATTCATGCCCCTGCAAGGAAGCGGCGGTGACGAGTCGCACGGGGAAGGCGGAAGCGGGAAGCGGGCTTTCCAGTTCCAGCACCGCAATATCTGTGCCCCCGTCTGCCGGTGCGGCGGCGTTTTGCGAAGAAGCGGGTATCCAGTGAATCACCCGCGCTGTCTGCTTTTTAGCCGGCGCAACTTGGGGGAAATCCAAGCTAACTGTGCCGGCTGGCTGTTCTGAAGCCGTCATCTGTTTGCCCAGTGCGGCATTCACGACATGAGCGCAAGTGAGGACGTGCTTTTCCGAAACCAGGAAACCCGCGCCGATAACTTTGCCGGTTGCTTGGTAAATTCGCACGATTGCCGGTTGGAGTCTTTGGCTCATTTATTGTTTCTCCCGCTTCCACTTGAGAGTAATTTCATAATTGCCTTCTAAGCTGGCTTTGGCAATCACCGCACCGGCTTCGGATGACATTTTTACTCCAAATTTGACTTCCACTTCATCCGGCGGATCGTTGAGACTGCGCACTTTGCTAATAATGCTCGCAGCCATTGGCTTGATTTTCTCCAGCGCGGCGTCAAAGGATTG
This sequence comes from uncultured Oscillatoria sp., assembly GCA_964546515.1. Lineage (GTDB taxonomy): Bacteria > Cyanobacteriota > Cyanobacteriia > Cyanobacteriales > Oscillatoriaceae > Oscillatoria. Next base: position 730 of record CAZJNL010000925.1, on the reverse strand, counting down.
TTGGGCTGTTTTGATGACTTGATTGCCACTGATAGCCACCAATCCGGCGTCACCGTCGCTTTCTGGCAGTTCCTCCACTTCTACCAGGATGGAGTCTTCGCCGTCCAGGGAAAATTGAATTAAGGGCTTCACGGTTGACCTCTGTTGAGAGCTGCTTTTAAGATTCTATCATATAGGAGCGCAAGTTGTGCCTGCGGTTATTGTTGCCGGGGAATGCTGCAACTCCGCAGGCTACCACGCGATCAAGAGTGCTTGCGCCGCAACGCTAACAGCCCCACACAGATTAGATGTAGGGGCTTTCGCATGAGCGCGACTATTGGTGCAATCAGTGCAAAGATGAGATTCGCTCATGCTTCGCCCAACCCCAAGCGCTAGCTACAGACAACCTCTAAAAACCTACCCCCGAAAGGCTGGGGGGTGGGGGTTCGGGCATTAATCATCATTGTGGCTATGGGGGGCGGGTTTATAGCGTTTCTCATATCAGTGCGGTACGTTT
>CAZJNL010000925.1:0-224 GCA_964546515.1 uncultured Oscillatoria sp. | reverse complement strand
CGAAGCAAGCCAACAGTCTCTTTCCAATCGCCTGGAAACTAGCAAAAGTGACATGCTCCCAGAAAAGAGAGAGGGTTCTCATCCCAAGTTGAGATAGATATAGCGTTTCTCATATCAGTGCGGTACGTTTTTCGTTTCCGCACGATCTTGGGGATGGGAGACGCGATAAATCGCGTCTCTACAAGAGACTCATCCAATTGAGAACCGCTATAGCACACTTATTT
>CAZJNL010000924.1:0-2820 GCA_964546515.1 uncultured Oscillatoria sp. | reverse complement strand
TGTCCTAACCTAAGTGCATACTGCTATATCTCATAGTCCAGGCATCTTGCCTGTCCCAATCTCCTTGAGCGCAAGCGAGAATTTTAGATGAGGCTAATCGCTGATTGCTAATTCTATGTTATAATGGAAACTGCCCACCGGCACCAGTTCAGCCTGACGCCCGCTGTTTTCTTGATAAATCAGGCGGATTTGCAGGTAGCTGGGCGGAAGGTAGGGGAGCCGGTCAGCCCACTCAATGGCGACAATTCCCGCCGGCACTTCTATCCCCTCCCAGTATAGTTCTGGGTGCAGTGCCGCAACCTGTGCCGGTTCGAGGCGGTACAAATCCAAGTGGTACAGGGGGAAACGTCCTTCCGAATATTCGTCGATCAGGGTGAAAGTGGGGCTGACGACCGGCTCTGCAATTCCCAACCCTTCCGCGAGTCCTTGAACGAGAGTGGTTTTGCCGGCACCCAAATCGCCTTGCAGCAAAAGCACGCTGAGAGCCGGCAAGGACAGCCCCAGATCCCTGCCGAGACAGCGAGTCGCCTCAGCATCTCGCAGAGAAAGTGTAATCGCTTCTAGCGTCATTTTTCAACCTTCAAACGAGTGGTTGGCTGTCACTGAGCAGCCCAATTCTATGGAAAATGGAAAATGGAAAATGGAAAATGGAAACTTGAAAATTCAAACTTATACCGCTTGAGCGCGGCTGTACCAGCGCAGCAACACCCGCGCCAGCTGCTGAGGGTTGTGGCGCACATAACCAGTTTCCAGATCTTCCTCCATGACATTGGCCAAGACAATGCGGCGACCCAACTGCGCCACCGCTTCGCGGTCAAGAAAAACGGGATGGGATTTTTCCTGAGCGTAGCGGATCAGGGCTTTGGCGGAAGGGACTTTGCGCTGCGCGAGCACCGCAGTGAACAGGGGCTGGCCACAGGCACTGTCGATGGCTCTGATGTGGTCGGCAACCGTGTATCCTTGGGTTTCACCGGGCTGGGTCATCATGTTGCAGACATAGATGCGGGGGATTTGCCGCTGGGCGATTTCACTGGCGATCTCCGGCACCAAAAGATTGGGAATCACGCTGGTGTAGAGGCTGCCAGGGCCGATAATAATAAAATCGGCTTCGCGAATGGCTTGCAGGGCTTTGGGCAAAGCTGGGGGATTGGCCGGCGTGCAGCCAATTTTGCGAATGCTGCCACCTGCTTCTGTGATGCTGGACTCTCCTTCGATGCGGCGTCCGTCCGCCAGCTCAGCCCAGAGGTTGACATCGCAGAGGGTAGCTGGCAGAACTTCTCCCCGCACAGCTAGGACTTTAGAGCTGGCGGCGATCGCCTGCTCCAAGTCGCCGGTAATGTCGCTCATGGCGGTGAGGAACAGGTTGCCAAAACTGTGACCGAGAAGTCCGTTGCCGGCGCGAAAGCGATATTGAAACAGTTCTGTTAATAATTTTTCCTCATCAGCGAGGGCGGCCAAGCAATTGCGAATATCCCCCGGCGGCAGAACCTTATTTTCCCGCCGCAGCCGGCCAGAAGACCCACCATCATCGGCCACCGTGACAATGGCCGTAATGTTGGCGCTGTACTTTTTCAGTCCCCTCAGCAAAGTGGAAAGGCCGGTGCCGCCGCCAATCGCCACAATTTTCGGCCCCCGGTGCAACTTGCGGTGGCTGAGCAGCACGTCAACCAGTTCTTCATCCCCTGGAGGCATCAGCACCTGGGTAATCGATCCCACCGTCCGGGTTTGTCCCAAGAAAATCAAGATCATTCCAAAAACCAGCACAAGTGGCCCGCTGATGTAGCTGGGGATGACGCTGGTAAGGAGCTCGAACAGGTCTTGGATGAGCTGGAACAAGTAAAAAACGGGGGTCAGCTTAATCCAAATCGCTATGCCGAGACTGGTGAGCAGCACGCCTGTGGCGCTCAGGAGCAGCCAGCGTTTCACCAGCAATCCGGGGGACAACCACTTAAACCACTGGCTGACTCGATTCGGAGTCCGACTTCGGAACTGCAGGACTTGTTTGAATAAACCGATTGACATGGCCGATCCAACCGAGAGGGATAAAAGGGTTTGTCAGACAAATTTACACGCTAAGGAGATGAGGCGGTCAGGAAAAGCAATTGGCTTTTAAAGTCTAACTGACATGGAGTCTGTGACTAAAGTTGCTGGGGGAGCAAAGGCGGGGAGCGTTTCTACCTTCCAAGATATACTGCCAGAAAGCAGAGCGTCTGCTAGATTAGCAACAGCATGCGCCTGCGATGCGCCGACCCACTTGACTTGACATCCTATGCACGAGCCGCTAATCGAACTCAAGGGAATCTGTAAGTCCTTTGGCAGCAATGTGGTCTTGGATCGCATCGATTTGAGTGTCTATCGGGGAGAAGCCTTGGCCATCATCGGGCCGTCTGGGACGGGTAAATCGACGAGCTTGCGGATTGTGGCCGGGTTGGAGGCTCCCGATGCCGGTGAGGTGTATGTCCTTGGACAGCTCCGCGAGGGGCTGATTGGCGATGTGGAAGATCCGCTCCGGATTAGCATGGTGTTTCAGCAGGCTGCTTTGTTTGACTCGCTAACGGTGGACGAAAACGTTGGCTTCCTGCTGTACCAGCGCTCTAAACTGCCGCACCGCGAAATTCGGGAACTGGTGAATAAAAGTCTGGATATGGTGGGGCTGTCTGGGATTGGCGATCGCTATCCTGCAGAACTCTCTGGCGGGATGCGCAGGCGAGTTAGCTTTGCCCGCGCTATCATGGGCAACCCGCACGACCCCCGCGACACCCCAGAGGTGATACTCTATGACGAGCCTACTGCCGGTTTGGACCCGATCGCCTCTACGGT
>CAZJNL010000923.1:0-2824 GCA_964546515.1 uncultured Oscillatoria sp. | reverse complement strand
TGCCACCGGCAGATATCTGGGGTAAACCCGCCCTTCCCGCCCACACCGCCAAAGGCTAACTCGCCGGCTCCCCGCAGCACAGAGCGAGCGGGAGCTACCTCTGAGGAAAATTAAATGAAAGCACGCATCCGGGCAACCCTGAGAGCAGCGAGTTGAGCCTGAGCTTTGTGCAAAGACTCATACCATTCTTTCTCAGGGTCGCTGTCGGCGACAATACCCGCACCGACTTGACCCCAAACGATATTTGAGGGAGCAAATTGAGACTGGGAGTTCAGCGGTGGTTCTTCTGTTTTGTACAGGAGGGTGCGGATCAGGATATTTAAGTCCAGATTGCCGCGCCAGTCCAGATAGCCACAAGAGCCATAAAATAAGCTGCGGCGCACCGGCTCTAGCTCTTCAATAATTTCCATGCAGCGCACCTTCGGGCAGCCGGTAATTGTGCCGCCGGGGAACATGGCGCGGATCAGGTCAGCGGCGTCAAACTCGGGGCGCAAGGTGCCTTCGACGTTGCTGACTAGGTGCATGACGTGACTGTAGCGCTCAATGCTGAGCAATTCACTGACGCCTACCGATCCCCACTGGCAAACTCGCCCCAAGTCATTGCGCTCCAAGTCAACGAGCATGATGTGTTCGGCTCTTTCTTTGCTGTTGCCGATCAACTCTTGCGCCAGTTCCTCGTCTTGGGCTGGGGTAGTCCCCCTCGCTCGCGTGCCGGCGATCGGTCGCGTCTCGGCTTGACGCCCGACAAGGCGCACCAATCTTTCCGGAGAGCAGCTAATCAGGTCGCCCCACGGCGTCTGCCAGTAGCTGGCAAAGGGGGATGGATTGATCTGCTGCAAGGCTCGATAAATAGACCAGCTGTCCGCTGCAGTGCGAGCTTCAAACCGCAGCGACAGATTGGCTTGAAAGATATCACCGGCACGGATGTATTTTTTGGCTTGCCAGACAGCGGTTTCGTAATCCACTTGGGACATGTGGAAATGGGGCGCTGGAAATTGCGGCGTTTCTTCTACTCTGGCGCTCGATTGAAATTCAGAGGCGATTCGGCGTTCTACAACAGACTCCCCTGTTTTCTCCTCCCACCGGCTCTGCAAATTGTCGAGCTCTGCGGGAGCGCTGGCGGCTAGCCACAGCACCTGCTCGTGCCGGTCGAGGACAGCAAAGGATGCCGGTTCGTACCAGTAAGCCACTGGAAAGGGCAGGGGATCGTCTTTCAGACGAGGCAGTCGCTCAATTTCCCAGGCCAGGTCGTAGCCCAGCCAGCCCAGCCAGCCGCCGGTGAAGGGCAGGTTTTCCGGCGGGGATGCGGTGAAATTCTCCCCAGAGCTAGCGCCACCGAACTCCCCTGCCCTCGGGCGTTGCAGCAGGCTTCGCAGAAAAGGCAGTATTTCTCCCACCGGCGGTGCCCACAGCTTGTAGCGCCCATCTGCAATCCGGGGAGCGCCGGCACAGATAGAGTATCTGGCTTCCGGTTGACAGCCGGCTAGATTTGTGCTAGGACTTTCTAGCAATGTGGCAATCTCATGGTGGCGGCGAAATAGGGCGTCAAACACTTGCGAGCCGGTGCGACCAAGCAAAGGCAGCGACCGCCAATACCAGGGCTGTACGGGTTTCATCAGGATTTCAGATTTTGGATGTCCCGATTTTAGATGAATCTTAAAGAAATCTAAAATCTAAAATCTAAAATCTGAAATCGATTAAGCCTGCCAACCCCAAACCAAGCGGGTGCCCCAGAGAAGGGCCAAACCGGCTAGGGCCAGCCAGTCGCCGGTTTTCAGGCGCAGCGCGTGCCACTGAACCCGATGCCGGTCGGGACTCGTAAAGCCGCGCACCTGCATAGCGCTAGCCATTTGCTCAGCCCGCAGCAGCAAGTTTTCTAGCAGCCTTTCGGCAACGATCAGCCAAACCTGAGTGGCACCTTTAAGCCCGAGTTTTTTCCAGTTAATTGCCCGCGTCCATACCGAACGAACCAAGTTCTGCACTTCTTCCAGAACGAGAGGGATAAACCGCAGCGATAAAGTCAGAGTTAAGGAAATTTCTGTCACCGGCCAGTTTAACCGGCGCAGCGGCTGCATCAAGCTCTCAATGCCTTCCGTAATTTCTTCTGGGGCAGTGGTCAGCAGGTAGAGATTCGTACTGTAAATTAGGGTAAAATAAAGAGTGCTCAACCCCATACCCATATCCAGAGAGCGGCGGGTAATTTGTAACTTACCCAGACGCAAAATCACATAATTGTAGTCAGTAGGCTGCGGCAGATTTACGATTTTTGATTCCTCGGCTTTTGTGTTTTCCTGTTTCTCTGTCTTCTTTCCCCAACTAAAAGGCCAGGGGTTTCTCTGCGGCGGTGCCGGCGGAGTTGCCGTCTGCTGCTCAAAGGTTAACTCATCAGCAGGGAGGCGCGGTTGATGGTTAACGGCGAGTCCATCAGGAGCAATCGCAGTTAAGAGAAACAGAAAAAAACAAAAAACCAACAGCCACCCCATCTGCTTTTGCCACACCCGCAGGGGAATCATCGCACTCAAAGTCAGCGCAATTAGCAGCACCGCCAGCCCAATGCGCCACCCCGGACTAGCGAGAATCGGAGCAATCAGAAACGTCATCAGCCACGCTATTTTCACGCGCGGGTCGAGGTGATGCAGCCAAGTTAACGGCTGTTCCAGGTACAGCCCCAGGGGCAGCGATTTCAGTAAATCCATGTTGCGATTTTATATCAGGTGTTAGGGGTTAGGGGTTAGGGGTTAAGGCTTAGGGGTTAGGGTTTCTAGTGAAACTGCCCCTGATACCATGTCCGGTAGCACCGTTGTTGTACGCGAGGTCGGGGCGG
>CAZJNL010000922.1:0-2825 GCA_964546515.1 uncultured Oscillatoria sp. | reverse complement strand
TCGTTATCACAAGCTATGACTAGCTCCCACGATCCGACCGCTTCTAGGTCTGCAGTCAGCGGTTTAACCCGCTCTCCCACGGCTCCCCGAACCCTTTTCGGGATAGTGATGACCTGCTTGAGCTATCTCTGCGCTGCTATTGCGCTGCTGCCTTTGCTGGCGGTACTGTCCTACGTCCTCATCCAGGGCTTCAGCCGCTTCAGCCTCAGTTTGTTTGTGGAACTTCCGCCGCCGCCTATGGTGCCGGGAGGCGGTTTTGGCAATGCGATTGTGGGCACTTTGATCATGGTGGGAATTGCCACACTGCTTAGCGTTCCCTTTGGGATTATGGCGGCGGTGTATTTGAACGAGTTCGCCTCGGACACCACAATGGCCTACTGGATTCGCTTCGCCACCAATGTCCTCAGTGGCGTGCCCTCTATTATTGTGGGGGTATTTGCTTATGGGGTTGTGGTGATCAGCACCAAAACTTTCTCGGCATGGGCTGGGGGGTTTGCCCTGTCGATTTTGATGCTGCCGATTATTTTGCGAGCCACAGAGGAATCTCTGAAGTTAGTCCCGCTAGAGATCCGGCAAGCCGCGCTGGGGATTGGAGCTACCAATTTCCAGACGGTGGCGTTCGTTGTGCTGCCGGCAGCTATGCCTGCGATTGTCACCGGCACGACTTTGGCGATCGCTCGCGCGGCTGGGGAAACCGCACCTCTGCTGTTTACGGCGCTGTTCGCGCAATTTTGGCCGGAGAATTTATTCGCGCCCACGCCTTCTTTAGCCGTTTTGGTGTATAATTTCGCCACTTCTCCGTTTAAAAATCAGCAGGAGCTTGCCTGGGCGGCTTCTCTAGTCCTGGTGTTCCTGGTTCTGATTACCAGTGCGGTGGCTCGCTGGGCTACGGCTCGAAAAGTTTATTGATGAAGCGTTAAGTTTTTTGTGGAAAAATTAAGCTCAGAGACGGCAGCTTTTAATTTATCAGGAGCCGCACATAATGCAATAATGGATACAGCCAGATGTTAGCTGATATGCTCACTGGTTTTGAGGCTCTCGTGTTCAGCAGAACTGTAGAGACCGAACATGTACGGTCTCTACATCTCAACGGCTACTGCCGGCGGATGGGATTACCGTTTCCACCGGCACTCGATAGAACACTTTCCAAGTAAATCACGCTCGACAGCTAGCCGCCGTGTTTTGAGACTCACTGGTATCTTCCCTCGGTAATGAGCGGGCCCGATCCAGACCGCACAGGGTTGATGGCGATCTCAACTGAAAGGCGCGAATGCAAATATTTTATGGCTTCTAACATTCGGATTGCAAATCACACTCAAACCGTTTTGCGGGCGCAGAATCTGTCCGTCTACTACGGTAATTTCTTAGCGCTGCGCGATGTCTCTTTAGATATCCCCAAAAATCGCATCACTGCCTTTATTGGGCCTTCGGGGTGCGGCAAAAGCACACTGCTGCGCTGCTATAACCGCCTCAATGACCTGATCAAGATTTTTCGAGTCCAAGGTAACATTTCCTATCACGGTCAAAACCTCTACGCTCCCCAAATCGATCCGGTGGAAGTGCGGCGTCGGATTGGCATGGTGTTCCAAAAGCCGAACCCTTTCCCGAAATCGATTTATGACAACATCGCTTTTGGCCCCCGGATTAATGGCTTTAAGGGGGATATGGATGAGTTGGTGGAGCGCTCGCTGCGCCAAGCCGCCCTCTGGGACGAGGTTAAAGATAAACTGCGGCAAAGTGGCTTGGCCCTATCTGGGGGTCAGCAGCAGCGGCTGTGCATTGCCAGAGCCCTGGCGGTTCAGCCTGATGTGATTCTCATGGACGAGCCGTGCTCTGCTCTTGACCCGATTTCGACGCTGCGGATTGAAGAGGTGCTGCACGAACTCAAGCTGCAATACACGATTGTGATCGTGACGCACAATATGCAGCAAGCTTCGCGGGTTTCGGACATGACGGCTTTTTTCAATGTCGAGCCGACGGAGAAGGGCGGGCGAATCGGCTATCTCGTGGAGTACGACGAGACGCAGATTATCTTCCACAATCCTTCTAAGGAATCGACTCAGGAGTATGTCAGCGGGCGCTTTGGCTGAGGTGCGCCCGCTCCCTGTTCCGGATGACGGATTTAACGGATGGGCTGTCTGTGAGCGCGGCAGGGGTAAGGCGAGGCTTTGCCCCCATTACATTACGTTATATTAATTCCGGTTAATTGATCAATAATTAACTGAACCGCCGCACAAGAGGGTTAAGACGCGATAAATCGCGTCTCTACAAGAGGGTTAAGACGGGATAAATCGCGTCTCTACAAGAGCCGTTTCCGGGATTCGCTGTCAGGCACGAAAGTTGAGTTTCAATCCCTGATAGGGATTCATACCAGCGAACAGGCCGAAATCTGCAGAGAATAGCGCAGTCCCAGACACCGCTTGTATTCGGCCCTTTGTGAAAACCGCTATGGTTAGCCGGCGTGGGCCACCCCTGGAAACGCAACAGCTAGGGGGGTGGCGAGCACGCCGGTTTCTTGTCTTCAGGCACTTTATGCGCCTTTTTTGAGCAGGTGCTTGAAGAGATTGTCTTTGACCATGTTTTGTCTGAGTACCTCCAGCAGGTACTCCTGTGCCTGCTCTCGACTCAAGGTCTTGACCTGTTCCCGCAGAATTTGCAGCTTGAACTGTTGCTCCAAAGTCAGGCTGGTGGGGATGTCCATAAGATTGCTCCGTTAGTTGAATAGGGTGGACAGATGTAGAGGACGTTGAGTGGATCTACTTGTATCCTCCTAAATGTAAATTATCGTAAACGTACCTTATTAGCTGGTTAACGTGGTTTGCGTT
>CAZJNL010000921.1:0-2828 GCA_964546515.1 uncultured Oscillatoria sp. | reverse complement strand
GCCGGAATCTCTGAAAAATCGCCGGCTGATCGCTCTGGATATGGGGAGTTTGATTGCGGGCGCTAAGTACCGGGGTGAGTTTGAGGAGCGCTTGCGCTCGGTGCTGCGGGAGGTTACCGGCTCGGAGGGGCAGATTGTTCTGTTTATTGACGAGTTGCACACTGTTGTGGGTGCCGGCGCGAGCACGCAAGGTTCTATGGATGCGGGGAATTTGCTCAAACCGATGCTGGCGAGAGGGGAACTTCGCTGTATCGGGGCGACGACTATTGACGAGTACCGCAAGCATATCGAAAAAGATGCGGCTCTGGAGCGCCGGTTTCAGCAGGTGTTTGTCGATCAGCCGAGTGTTGATGATACGATTTCTATCCTGCGGGGGCTGAAGGAGCGCTATGAGGTGCACCACGGGGTGAAGATTCTTGACTCGGCTTTGGTGGCGGCGGCGACTTTATCGAGTCGCTACATTTCGGACAGGTTTTTGCCAGATAAGGCGATTGATTTGGTGGATGAGGCGGCGGCGAAGTTGAAGATGGAGATAACTTCTAAGCCGGCTGAGTTGGAAGCGGTTGACCGGCGGTTGATGCAGTTGGAAATGGAAAAGCTTTCTCTGGAAGCGGAAAACCAGCGTCCGCTTGCCGGTGCGAATCGCGCTTCTCTGGAACGTTTGGAGCGGATTGAGGTGGAAATTGCCAGTTTGCGGGTGCGCCAGCAGGGGCTGAGCGGACAGTGGCAAGATGAAAAGCAGTTGCTGCAAGCGATTAATGCGCTTAAGGAAGAAGAAGACAGTTTGCGGGTGCAAATTGAGCGGGCGGAGCGCAATTACGATTTGAATACGGCGGCGAAGCTGAAATACGGGCGTCTGGAAGGGGTGCAGCGCGATCGGGAAGCTAAGGAAGCTGAGTTGCTGAAGCTGCAATCTCTGGGTTCGGCTCTGCTGCGCGAGCAGGTTACGGAAGCGGATATTGCGGAAATTGTGGCGAAGTGGACGGGGATACCGGTGAACCGGCTGCTAGAATCGGAACGCCAAAAATTGCTGCAGTTGGAGCAACAGCTGCACCGGCGCGTGATTGGGCAGCAGGAAGCGGTGAGTGCGGTGGCGGCGGCGATTCGCCGCGCTCGCGCGGGGATGAAAGATCCGGGGCGTCCGATCGGTTCGTTCCTGTTTATGGGTCCGACTGGGGTGGGGAAAACTGAGCTGGCGCGTGCTCTGGCGCAGTGTTTGTTTGACAGCGATGACGCTCTGGTGCGCATTGATATGTCGGAGTATATGGAGAAACACTCTGTGTCGCGACTGGTGGGTGCTCCTCCTGGATATGTGGGCTATGAGGAGGGGGGGCAACTTTCGGAGGCGATTCGCCGCCACCCCTATTCGGTGCTGCTGCTGGATGAGGTGGAAAAGGCTCACCCGGATGTGTTTAATATTTTGCTGCAGGTGCTTGATGACGGGCGGATTACTGATTCGCAGGGAAGAGCGGTGGATTTCCGCAATGCGGTAATTGTGATGACGAGCAATATCGGCAGCGATCACATTTTGGATGTGGCGGGGGATGACTCGCAGTATGAGGAGATGCGCAAGCGGGTGATGAGTGCTCTGCGATCGCATTTCCGCCCGGAGTTTCTCAATCGGGTGGATGATATTATTTTGTTCCACCCGCTGAGCCGGTTGGAGTTGCGGCAAATTGTCGGGATTCAAATCCAGCGGATTGAGAAGTTGCTGGCGGATCAGAAAATTTCGCTGGAATTGATGCCGGCGGCTCTTGACTATATCGCTGAGGTGGGGTACGATCCGGTTTACGGGGCGCGTCCTCTGAAGCGGGCGATTCAGCGGGAAATTGAAAATCCGCTGGCGACTATGCTGCTGGAACAAACTTTCGCTGCTGGGGATGCGGTTGCGATCGACCGGGGGGAGAAGGGGCTGACTTTTAGGAACAAGCTGTTGCCGGTGTCTGAGAAGGTTGCGCCGGTTGGTGTTGCGGGAGTGCCGGCTTCTTCGCAGGTGGTGGAAGTCAGGAGTGAGGAAGTTTGGTGAGCGTTTGTGGCTGTGTGTGATTTTAACCGCAGATGCACGCAGATAAACGCAGATGGATTCCTGGTTCCCAGTCTGGGGCTGGGAAGTCCAATTAGTAGGGTGCGTTCCCCCAAGGGGGAACGCACCCTACTGCTATTTTGGGATGTAGGGATATCCGAATCACCGGCGGTGGGCAATTCCTTACCTCTAATTTGGCAGGAGGGCAGAAAATCAATAATAATCGATGTTGAGGGTAATATCATGTCCGGTGGCACTGTTGTGGTATGGCAGATGGGAGCGGGCTCGTTCATATCCTTCCCTGTGTGGGGGCGGGTTTAGAAATATTCTGGACTTTCCCGATACATTGCTGGTGAACCCGCCCCTACAAGCCTTTCTATACAAAACAGATGCGAGCGGACATGATATCAGACTCTCAAGTCCAAACAGCAATCATTTCTTAAGCGGCAATCAGGAATATAACTATGACTGTACTGGAACAGGGCACGATTACTATTCATACCGAGAATATTTTCCCGATTATTAAGAAGTCGCTCTACTCGGATCACGAGATATTCTTGCGGGAATTGGTTTCTAATGCTGTTGACGCTATCCAGAAGATGAAAATGGTCTCTCTGGCGGGCGAGTTCAGCGGGGAAACCGGGGAGCCGGAAATTGTCATCAGCGTTGATAAGGAGAAGAAGACGCTTTCGGTTTCGGACAATGGCATCGGGATGACTGCTGAGGAGGTGAAGAAATACATCAACCAAGTTGCCTTCTCCAGTGCTGAGGAGTTTATCGAGAAATACAAGGCGGCGGACGACCA
>CAZJNL010000920.1:0-2830 GCA_964546515.1 uncultured Oscillatoria sp. | reverse complement strand
GAAACCCGGTTTCTTTGAGAAACCCGGTTTCTTTGAGTTTTGCCTCGGTCCCAAGCGGGAGCCTGGGAACGATACAATAGAGGCTCTGACTTGAAAATAGGACAGGCGGGACGCCTGGACTACGTCTTTTTTTTACATACCCCGCTCCCCCTCGGTGTAAGGTGGGTGACGCGCAGCGTCAGCCACCCTACTTCTGGAAGATGAGAATATGCTGCTGCGGTAAGGAGCCATTGGTTTTCAGCCAGGATAGCCCCACCGCCGCCATTTCTTGACGCACTTGTTTTTGAGTCATTTTGTGGAGAGCTTTGATGGGGATGAAAGGATTCTCGCCCCGGTACTCCACGAGAACCGCACGCCCGCCCGGTTTGAGCGCTCTCACCACACCTTCCATCATCTCTTTTGGAAACTCAAACTCGTGGTAGGCATCCACCATCAGCGCTAAGTCAACGCTTGATTCTGGAAGATTGGGGGAAGTGAGACTGCCTAAAACCGGCTCGACGCTGGCAATCTTTTTCTCTGTTTTGAAGAATTCAATAATGTCGAGCATCTCCGGCTGAATATCCACTGCCAGCACTTTTCCTTGTGGCACTAGGGGGGCGATGCGAAAGCTGAAATAGCCGGTGCCCGCTCCGATATCCGCCACAACATCGGTTGGCTTTAAATTCAAGGCGCTCACCACTTTAGAAGGCTGCTCCTCACTCTCGCGAGAAGCTCGCTCCAGCCAGCCTGCTCCCTGATGTCCCATCACTTGAGCGATTTCTCGCTTCATGTAGAATTTGCCAATTCCGTCTGGACTGTGGAATTGCCGGTACTGGTAAATAGCTGCCGGTTCCGCTCCCGCAAAAGCTAGTGGCGTTCCGCCGGCAATCAGCCACCCGCACAGGATAGCAAAGATAGTGGCTGTCAGACGTAACCAATAGGATTTCATGTGATTTTTCTCCTTCGCTTTCACTGGCACTCCACGTTAGATGGGTTTCTGAAAAAGTTGCGCCCTCTCCCTATACGAAAATTTATATAACTTCTAAATCTGGATACCTTCTGGCACCAGAAGCATATCAGCTGAAACCTGACACCTGAAACCTCTCCCTCTTCCTTGGCGTGCTTCGCAGCGGCGCGAAGCGCATCTTGGCGTCCTGCAGGGCGATCCGTATGCCGTAGGCATTCCCGCTTTCTTGCCGCGCGTCCTGTGGCGGTTCATTCATTAACATTAATCTTTAGCCAATTCACCTAAAGCGTTGCGGGAGTTTTTGCGGGTTTCCGCAAAGGCTCAAAGCGAGTTTTCTAGCTACAGGCATTATTTGCTTATCGCTTTCAGTTGATACATATCTTATAACACCGGCACCCTTGATGTCAACCCCTATTTCCTGCTAACTGACTGCCGGCACCAGAAGTTTGCCGGCGTAACCGGCACAACTGTAGCGTGCCAGCACATCTTTTGCGATCTCCCCACCCTTACCGGCAGCCACCAAAGCCACGCAAGCGCCCCCAAAACCAGCGCCAGTCAGACGCGCCCCGAAAACTCCGGGAGTTTCTTGCAGCATGAGCACCAGCACATCTAGCGCCGGCACGGAAACCTCGTAATCGTCGCGCTTCCCTGGCGTGGGAAGCGTTCATTAACTCCCCAAATCGCTCAGCCGGCACCCCCTGCAAAGCTTCCAGCACCCGATTATTTTCCGCAACCACATGACAAGCGCGACGCCGCAGCGGTTCGGGCAACCCTTCCACAGCTTCAACCTCTGTGATATCTCTGAGAGCCTTCACTCCCAGCAGCCGCGCCGCCTTCTCGCAGTCAGCGCGGCGCTCGTTGTAGCCACTCGCTGCTAGGGTGCGGGGCACGCCGCTATCTATAACCGCAACTTCTGCCCCTCTCGGAAAAGGCATCACCCGGCATTCCAGCGTGCGGGTGTCGAGAAATAGCATGCTTTTGGTGTCGGCTAAGCTCGACGCCATCTGATCCATAATGCCGCACTGCACGCCGGCATAGTGGATTTCTGCCTGCTGCGCTATCTGGGCGATTTGCACGTCATCGAGAGGCAAATTCAGCAGCGCTCGCAATCCCCTGAGCGTGGCAACTTCCAGCGCCGCACTGCTAGACAAGCCCGAACCGATCGGCACCGAAGATTGGACGTAAAGATTCAGATGTGGTACAGTATAGCCTTGCCGCTCTAACATCCGCACGCACCCCAATATATAACTCGCGAACCCAGACGGCGTGTGATTGCTTTCTAAAACAGTCACCTGTTCGTCTAACTGTTCCGAGTAGAAGTGGTGCTGCCCGTCGGCACTCAAACCCAGCCGCACGGTGGTGCGTTGGGGAATCGCTATTGGCAAAACAAATCCGTCGTTGTAGTCGGTGTGTTCACCGAGCAAATTCACCCGCCCTAGGGCGCTGGCTTCTGCTGTGGGTTCCGCACCGAATATCTGCTGAAAGTTCATTATACAATCTCCAAAGGCACAGGGCGCAACCTTGCTTCTACCTCAACAAGCGGCCAATTTGGGTCGAATGTGAGATTTTCCAATTTTCCCTCCGATATAATTACAAATGTATCTTCAATTTTAGCTCCCGGCAAACTGGGATTCCACGCCACCGCCATGTTTTCTGCCAGGAGAGCGTTGGGGAGCGGATTCGCCACAATTTCTCGCGCTAAGTAGCCGGTGGTTCCTCCTTGGCGATCCTCCTGAATTGCCTGCAGGTAGCCGTGCCGGTGGTAAGCCTGTTCGAGGGCTTGGTAAACGGTATTGAGGGGCGTTTCCGGCAGGGACAAACTCAGGGCGAATGCTTGCCGGTGCGGTGTCCATTACTGAGCTGTCCATTGGTGTATAACCCCTC
>CAZJNL010000919.1:0-2840 GCA_964546515.1 uncultured Oscillatoria sp. | reverse complement strand
GTACTCGGTCACAACAGTATCGGGGGGAGAGTCACCTACCTGGCTGTTAACACAAAAACCCAGCAGCCGGTGGTGATTAAGCAGTTTCAGTTCGCGCAATTGGGGGCGAACTGGGGGGAGTACGACGCGATTGAGCAAGAAATCAAAGTGCTGCGCCTGCTCGATCACCCCAGCATCCCCCGCTATCTGGATTTCTTCCAGACAGCCGACGGTTTCTGCATGGTGCAGGAATACAAAGACGCCGAATCATCCGCCACCTCCCGCAGCTTTTCACCGCAAGAAATAAAGCAAGTCGCCATCTCGGTTTTGGAGATTTTGGTTTATTTGCAATCAATGAAGCCGCCTGTCATCCACCGGGATATCAAACCAGAAAACATTTTGATAGATGGCCAGATGAAGGTGTACCTGGTGGACTTTGGCTTCGCTCGTATGGGGGGTGGGGAAGTTGCAGCCAGCAGCGTTGTCAAAGGCAGCCTCGGATTTATGCCGCCGGAGCAATTATTCAACCGGCAGCTAACAGAAGCCTCGGATCTGTATGGGTTAGGCGCAACGCTGATTTGCTTGCTCACCGGCACGAAATCCGCAGATATCGGCAACTTAATAGATGAGAGATACGGCATACATTTCCAGCATCTAGTACCGCCACAAGAGCGGGGGTGGCTCAACTGGCTGGAAAAAATGGTTGAACCCAGACCGCAAGACCGCTACGCCAATGCTGCAGAAGCTTTAGCAGCCCTCAAACCCCTCAATGTCAGCCGGTTGCCGAAAGTTAGGGTAAGCCAGTCTAAAGTTGAATTTACAGCGGTTGAATTGGGCGATAAAGTGACGGAATTCATCACCGTCAGCAACCCAATTCCAGAGACAGTGCTGGCGGGCCGGTGGGAAGTAGCGCCCCATGAGAGCGATCCGCCCCACACCCCTTATGACCACGCTTGGATATCCTTTGAGCCGGTGAAGTTTGAGGGAAATGAAGCGGTGTGTGAAATCACGGTGGATACCAGCCTGCTGCTGGCGGATGAAACCTACACCCGCCAGGTTTTATTGCGGACAAATTCTCAGCCAGACACTCATCCTATCGCGATTGAGGTTAAAACTGCACCCCTCCCCACACCTAAAAGAACGCCCTATTTGTCTCTGGGACATATTGGCTGGATGCTGTTCTTTGTCTTTGCCGGTTGGCTGCTGGGAGGCGGGGGCAATAATGTAGTTTGGTGGGCTGTAATCGTGGGGGTGGCAACTGTAGCTACTCCGGGGTTTGCGACTGTAGAAAAAACCATGATGGCGGAGGTGGGAGGCATTGAAGTTAAACCGTTTCAAACTGTAGCTAGGGCTGTATTTGGGGCAGTCATTGGGGCGGCAATGGGAGCGGTGGCTGAGACATGGATGGTTTCCACCCATATTGGTTTTCTGATGGTTGCAGTCGGTTTAGTGATGGGAACTTTAGTCGGCGCTTTAGCGCCAGATATTAAGAAAAACTATCAGACGGACACTCTGCTTATTGCAGAATGCGCGGTCGTCGGGTTCGTGCTAGTGGCTGTTGCGATGAAGAATGTTGGTGCGGTGTATGGCATCGTCTTCATGTTGGTAGTAGGGCACGCGATCGCGCTTTTGTGCTGGCGCACACTCAAAGCTTTAGTGAGCGCGAAAATCCCGAATATGCTCAGAAGAGGATATTACAAAAAAGATGCCGTAACAATCGCGCTGTTAACAGCCGGATTTTGCATCAGCTTGGGAGCCGGTTTGCAACTGAGCTTAAACATCCAGCAGGCTTACCTCAATGGGTGGGTAAAGCCATTAGAACTCGCTGCCGTCGCCGGAACTGCAATTGCCGGTTTATCAGCTACTGCTATCCCACTGCTGAACCTGATTCTGTTCAAACGCGACAGAATTCTTGTCGAATACTCAAGTCGGCGCACCAATTTGATTAAACCATAATTGACCTCGCTCCAGGCGAGCGCCTGGAACTAACTGCGGATGGTGAGATGCAGGGAGCATCTCGCTTTTGTACATAAGTCCTGGCGATTGAAATCGCGGCTATACAGACGAAACCCGCCTGCGCGGGTTTCAAATGCACCTCTAATAAGGAGAAATTATGATCAGCGATTTCCCAGATTTTACCAACTACGGCTATCAAATCAAAAGAGAACTCGGTCAGAATCGTGCCGGCGGGAGAGTCACCTACCTCGCCACGGAAATAAACACTCAGCGCTCCGCTGTCGTGAAGCAATTTCAGTTCGCACGCACGGGTGCTAGCTGGTTAGAGTATGACGCTTTCGAGCGGGAAATTCAAATCTTGCGAGGACTTGACCATCCCAGCATCCCTCACTATTTGGATTCCTTCCAAACGCCAGCCGGTTTCTGCATGGTGCAGGAATATAAGGATGCTCCTTCCCTGGCAAGTTCGCGCCGGTATCAACCCCAGGCAATCAAGCAAATTGCCATCTCTGTTCTGGAAATCCTCAAATACCTGCAAAGTCAGATGACTCCAGTAATTCACAGGGATTTGAAACCGGAAAATATCTTGGTGGATGAGCGTCTGAATGTTTTTTTGGTGGATTTTGGCTTCGCTCGCACCGGCGGGGGAGAAGTCGCCGCCAGCAGCGTTGTTAAAGGCACTCTGGGATTTATGCCTCCAGAACAGATGTTCAACCGGCACCTCAGCGCCGCATCGGATCTATACAGTCTCGGCGCTACGCTGATTTGCTTGCTGACGAACACAGCCTCCACCGAAGTTGGCACCCTGGTAGATGATGCGGGGCGGATTAATTTCAAGCAACGGGTGCCGAAACTGACTCCGGGCTTTATTGAGTGGCTGCAAAAAATGGTGGAACCGAATGTCA
>CAZJNL010000918.1:0-2841 GCA_964546515.1 uncultured Oscillatoria sp. | reverse complement strand
ACGCCCCATGCCCCATGCCCCATGCCCCATGCCTTTTCTATCCCAGAACCGGCAGCTGGAACACGGGCATTCCATCGGGAGTTATCACCATTTTTCCGTGAGAATCCCGCTCTACGTCGCAAAAGACACATTTGCCACCGGCATCTCGTTTGAGGTGGATTTTACCTGAGACAATTTCGTCAGCTGGGGGATGGAATTGAGGGATGCCTTGATGTTCGACAATTTGATTGTGATCGTCGCGCAGTGGGGGGCAAACGACTAGGTTGCCGGTGGCATCAAACACCCTGTCATTTGTTTGCGGATCGCGCACCGGGGTGGGGTAAACCGGCAAGCCGGTGGATGTTTTGAGGAGTTCCCCTGTAACACCGGCAATAGGGGCGAGAAATACGGGTTCGCCGTGGGGGTTGCCAACGAGAGAGTTGGAATCCGGGTGGCGCAAGGGGATGGCGCTGGGTGCCGGTGGAGCAATTTCTCCTAATTCGGGGTGCGGGGGGTGCAAGCTGGGCAATTCTGCCAATGCCGGGATATCGTAGTGGCGGGTGTATTGCACGGCGGCTTTGGTGAAACCGGCGCGTTGGAGCCGGGCTTGGATGCCGGTTTGATCTGCGGCAACTAATATGTCAATATCAGTGACTTTCATTTTTTCCCCGTATTGGATGCCGGCATCAGCGAGGAGTTTTATCGCTTCCGGGTGCCGGTGTTCTGGTTTAACGTATAAGGGATTTTCCAGTTCGTGTTGCTGAATGAGGTTTTCGGGCAGGTTGGGGGGTGGGGCTTCGCTGTAGCAGTAGATTATCAAACAGCCGACAATAGTTTTTTTGTCAGCCTGTGCGCTGTATTCCAATGCATAGCATAAAGAAAGCGGTTTGTCAAGCAGGTGGGCGACGTATTTTTCAAAGTTAAAATTGGGTTTAATCAGCATTGAGGGATCGGCGGATTCCCTTTCCTCGGCAAAGGCTGCTATGAGGGGGCGATTGCTTTGGCATCTTCAAGGTTAGCGAGCCGGTGGGTGTATGTCATGGCTGTCGGTTGTGCGGTTGATTGCGGCTGTTTGCTGAGGAAGGCGCGTTGAATTGAGAGATTTCTATTGCTTTTGGCGCCTCATACGCTTTCAGGGAACTGGAAGCCCTGTTTCGCTCACTCGAATTGCGCAACTCACTTTTATGCTACAAGTATAGCGGTTTGAGAGCGGGTGTCATGGGAGATTTGGCCGCCTCATACAAGTGTGAGCAAAGCGGGGGAAAAGAGTGCCGGTGCCAATTCTCGCGCCGGGGGTTCAACTGGAAGCTAAAGCCAAATTTCGGGCTGGGGTTGGTGCGGGCTTGCCGCCGGCTTGCTGCATGGCTAGCTCAACTTCTATTTTAACAGATTCTAGCTGTTGAATAGCTTTGTGGGCAGCTAGTTGCTGCCGGTGCAGTAGCAGGAAACGAGCTGCTCGCAAATCACGGGGTTTTGCGGCTCCTTTTTCCTGAATGGCTGTCACCTCAGACTGCATTTCTTGGAAACCCTGTGCGGTTGCACCGGCAACTTGCAGTTGATATTTTTCTGGAGCTTTTTGCGGATTCAGACTTTCTGTCTCCTGCGGTTGAACTAGCGCCAAAGCATCACCGGCACAGAATGCCACCGGCTGCTGACTATTCTTGTTATTTTCCATAAATTCCGCATGCCATATAAGTGTGGCAATCTGCTGTTCAGCGCCTGCCAGGTTTTCTAAAGCTTGGCGGTTTTGTGCCGCTATTGCAGCTTGCAAGAGATAGTGATTTTTTTGTTCGAGCAGGTGCGAGTCAGTCACCCAACCCCAGATTTCTCCCTGTCGCCCGCAGGCATTTCGCTGATACCCAACGACTTGCCAGAGGTGGGGATTGATCCCGGTTGCAAGTGCTGCGTATTGCTGTCGTTGCGCTTCAAAAAGCTCTGAATTTTGCCGGCTACTTTGCAACCGCTGCAACTGGTGCGCTGCTGCATTGCGCCAAGGTGTGGCGAGGGGCTGCAGATTGTTATTCCTACTGGAAAACACCGGGAGCAGTGAAATGTTTGCCTGAATCCAGTTGGGTTCGGCTAAAGGAATTTGCTCGCTCATCCCATTTAAGACATTTTGAATTTCTGACTCTAGGGCGGTTTTGTGCTGCCCGAGTTCCGCCAAAAACAGGTCGAGTTCTTTTTGCATATCCTGAAGGGATTGCAGTCGCCTTTGTTCAATTTGATAGAGGCTGACAGCTGGGGCGACACTTTCAGCAGGCTGCTGCAGCACTTGGGTGGCAATCGCCGCCAAGGTGCTGGCTTCGTGATATTTTTGCAAAGCCTGAGAAATTTTCTGGGCAACTGAGGGATCTGCGTCAGTCAGTTGCAGCGGTGCCTTAATCAAAGAAGCTAAATTTTGCCACTCCTGGGAGAGGGTTTGTTGGGGCTTTTGCAGCTGAGCGATAGCTGGCTCAGTCGCCTCAGATGCGAGTTGCGCTAAAATATTCAGGCGCCCTTCCCCACTGACGGGTTTCCAGAAACCAGGTTTCTCTGGTTCGAGGGGTTCCACCAAAAAGGCGGGGCGAATAGCTTGTTTGATATCGCGCAACCCAGCACTTGTTTGGGCATTCCACGCGGGGGCGTTCAAATCCGCCGCTGTTTCTACCGGCAGTTGCAAGACTTGCTTGGCAAGTTCTGCTGTTATAGCAGATGTTGCTTCAACCGGCAATTGGGTTCTGGTAATTTCCTCTGCTGTTGCCGGTGCGGGTTCAACTGGCAATTGGGTTCTGGTAATTTCCTCTGCTGTTGCCGGTGCGGGTTCAACTGGCAATTGGGTTCTGGTAATTTCCTCTGCTGTTGCCGGTGCGGGTTCAACTGGCA
>CAZJNL010000917.1:0-2841 GCA_964546515.1 uncultured Oscillatoria sp. | reverse complement strand
CCGCTGTAAGGTGGTGGTCATTGATTTATGAGTCCGTTATTTATTTTTCAAGGTTGTCGGTAGCGTTTTTTCTACCTTGATTACTAGATTACACACCTTGTTAAGGTTTGTAAAGGGTTTTAAATTAATTCTTCCTTATGAAAGTGATAGGTTTTGCTTATAGGTTGCTCCCGGAGGCCATATAATCGGGCCCGCACGCGGGATGTGCGGGTGGGGGGAGTCGGCGGGGCTGTCCCGCACCCGGGAAGCACCGCTGACCCCCCTCTCCCCAGGTGTGTCGGGGAAAGCGTCTAGGCGCGTCATCAAGGGCTTCAGCGGAACAAGCGGAATCCTCAGCAGCCGGTGGGCGTCAGCTGTTAAACTTGGCGGAGGGGGGAACCAAAACAGTGAGGCGAACCCTTGAGGAAATGTCTGTATGGGACGCTTTGATTGCTGGCATCCACTCAGCCCTCAATTCGACAGTGATGGTGACGGAAGACAACAGGAAAACTGCAGAGTCAGGGATAAAACTTTGTCAGGAAACAGGAGAAACGTTGAGCGGCGTGGCTGAGGCTATCAACGAAATAGTTTTGAGCCAAAATTCCTGCCCACAGGCATTTAGCCCGGCGGCCATTTCATATGGCGTCCGCCCAGAATGTGCAAGTGCAGGTGGTAAACAGTTTGCCCGCCATCCTCACCATTATTAATTACAATCCGATATCCATTTGTAAGACCCACTTTCTCTGCAACGCGCTTGGCAGTCAGCAGCAGGTGCCCCATGAGGGCGTGATCTTTAGACTCAGCATCGGAAAGTTGAGCGATTGGCAGCTTGGGAATCACCAAGATGTGCACCGGCGCTTGGGGGCGAACGTCTTTGAACGCCAGCGCCAAATCGTCCTCATAAACAATCTCCGCCGGCACTTCCCGGCGAATAATCTTGCTGAAAATCGTCTCTCTGGTTTCAGTCATACGCAGTTGTTGGCTGTCAGCAGGGTGCGCCGCAGCCCACCCTAAAGCCATACTAGGGGGAAAGCGCCCCTGCGTAAACCACCCCGGCACTCAGATTCACCAGTCACCGGCACCCCACCTGCAGCCGGTCAACCGTTTGCAGTTGGGCTAAAGCCCCACCGTTTGCAGTTGGGCTAAAGCCCCACCGGCACTTCTGCAGCAACCCAACCCGTTTCTGAGAATTGCATAATGTTACGATTTCAAATTTTTGTTAATAATTGTTGCGATAGTCTGGCTGGAATTGCTGGGCGCAGGTAATAAAAACACGCAATCACAGAACAGTAGGGTGGGTTAATAAAGCACCCCGCTATGGGAATAAATGCCCGTTGCGCACCAGAGCTGGGCGCAGGCACTATAGTGTCTAGCAGTCTCAGGGAAATCAACGTGCTGGCTAGAGTTTGGAGTGCATCAATCGTTGGCATCGACGCCGTTAAAGTGGGGGTAGAAGTGGATGTATCCGGCGGGTTGCCGGGAATTGTCGTCGTCGGTCTCCCCGATACCGCCGTGCAAGAATCTCGCGAAAGGGTGAAAGCAGCGCTGAAAAATGCCGGTTACGCCTTCCCCATGCGCAAAATCGTGATTAACTTAACACCGGCAGACTTGCGCAAAGAAGGGCCGAGCTTCGACTTGCCGGTGAGCGCCGGCATTTTGGCCGCCTCGGAGCAAGTCAGTCCCGAACTGCTGGGAGATTATCTATTTTTAGGGGAACTATCCCTCGACGGCAGCCTAAGACCGGTTGCCGGGGTGTTGCCCATAGCCGCAGCGGCGCAGAAACTGGGCGTCACCGGCTTGGTTGTGCCCTTGGGCAATGTGCGGGAAGCCGCTGTGGTAAAAGGGCTGGAGGTTTACGGCTGCCAGCATCTGTCGGAAGTGGCGGATTTGCTGAACAACCCGCAGCGCCACGCGCCGGTGCAGCTGGACGGTCAGTCAGAGTTGGCCAGAACCCAGTTTACCGGCCCGGATCTCAAAGATGTCAAAGGCCAAGCCCACGCCCGCCGCGCCTTGGAAATTGCGGCTGCCGGTGGCCACAATCTCATCTTTGTCGGGCCTCCGGGCAGCGGCAAAACCATGCTAGCCAGACGGTTGCCAGGAATTCTGCCACCGCTGACGTTTGAAGAAGCTTTGGAAGTCACTCAAATCCACTCAGTTGCCGGTCTGCTGAAAAACAGAGGCTCCCTGATTGGAGATCGCCCCTTCCGCAGCCCCCACCACTCGGCATCTGGCCCCTCTCTCGTGGGCGGCGGCAGCTTCCCGCGTCCGGGGGAAATCTCCCTGGCGCACCGAGGGGTGCTTTTTTTGGACGAATTGACGGAATTTAAGCGCGATGTGCTGGAATTCCTGCGCCAGCCGCTGGAAGATGGCAGCGTCACGGTTTCCCGCACGCGGCAATCGGTGAGTTTTCCCGCTCAGTTTACTCTGGTGGCGAGTGCCAACCCCTGCCCCTGCGGCTATTACGGCGATACGGTGCAGCCGTGCACCTGTTCGCCCCAAAAAAGGCAGCAATACTGGGCGAGGCTTTCTGGCCCGCTGATGGATCGCATTGACTTGCAAGTGGCGGTTAACCGGCTCAAACCAGAGGAGATTACGCGACAGCCCACCGCAGAGGAGTCCGCGCCGGTGAGGGAGCGGGTGCAGCTGGCCCGCGAGCGAGCCCGCAATCGGTTTGAGGAAGAACCACGCCTGCGCTGCAATGCGGAAATGCAAAGCCGCCACCTGCGCCGGTGGTGCCAGCTGGATGAGGCTTCGCGCAATTTATTAGAAGCAGCGATTCGCAAGCTGGGACTTTCGGCGCGGGCAACTGACCGGATCATGAAAGTCGCTCGAACAATTGCAGACCTCGCCGGGGATGAGGAG
>CAZJNL010000916.1:0-2844 GCA_964546515.1 uncultured Oscillatoria sp. | reverse complement strand
TGGGGCAAAACAATTAATCCAAAATCCAAAATCCGGGCATCCAAAATCCCCAATGCCCAGTGCCCAGTGCCCAGCGCCCAGCGCCCAATGGCCCTGCTATGCGATATGTAAATCGGGATGACAGGATTTGAACCTGCGGCTCCCGCATCCCAAATGCGGTGCGCTACCAAGCTGCGCTACATCCCGTTGCCGTAGTGTTCTATTCTATGGCAGTTTGCGCACAGAACGACACACTTCTCGATTTCTTTTTTTATTTTAGCAGACGATGCGCCTCTGGAGACAAAATCTGCCACCGCAACATCCTTTTCCCCCGGATCGAGGTGATGGAAGTCCAAGGCGCGATAGTAGGCTTTGCCGCACCTCACGCACGATAAGGTTTTCTTATACTCAGCAAGCCTTGCCCAGACCTCTTGCCTGCGCTCTCTCTGCCGTGCCTGCTTGCGAGCTCGGCATTTGTGCCGCCGGTAAGTCTTACCGTTGATTATAGCCGCAATGCCGAAGTTTTCTTCGGGCTGCTCGATTTTGCAGTATTTGCAAAGCTTCATCGCACTTACTTGCCGTGGCCCCTACCGAGCGCACCTCCGATCGCAGTATAGCTTGCCGTGGGGTGAAAGGGGGCGACCGGCTGGCTGCAGAATCTGCCCCCGTTTCCAGCGAAACTGCCAACAGCCGAGGGCTTCAGGCGTTTTAGCCATGCACTTTAATGCGCTTTTCCGGCTTCTGCTTCCTCACCCAGGAGAGGAATTTGGCCATCTGAGGCTCAGCTTTGAGCTTTTCCAGGGTGTTGAGCTCTTGGGCGAGGCGGGTGTTGTCGAACAGGGTGTGGACTTGCCGGTGGCAAGCTGAGCAGATGTCAATCGTGGGCCCGTGAGTGCCCTTTTTCTGTTTTGGGATCAGGTGATGGACAGTCAAAACTTCCATCTCTCTTTCACAGAGTTCGCACGGCATGATGTTCTAATTCACTTTCCTGTCTTATTGTATAAGACAATAAAAATCGTTTCTCGTTCCTGGGCTGCAGGATGGAAACGAGATATCTCAATTTTTTGGGCGCGATTGCCTCCAACCTATCGGGAGTAGCCAGATGAAGGCGACGGATCGCAGCCGCACAAGCCGCTCTATTCGAGTGGCAAACTCGGAATCTGCAGGTCGATTTCCGCCATAATCTGCATAGTTTCCTTGAGAGCAACGGCCACTCGCTGATAGTGCATTATATCATCAAAAGACAAACAGCAACCGGCTTTTTTGCGGTCTTTCAGCCATTTCTCCAAAACTTGATAGCCCCCAACTTTAAACGCCCAGACTTCCGGTGGAATCCCTTCAAAATATTGCTGCGTATTGATATAAACCCGCTGCAGCGCCGGCTTGTAGGTGACTGAGGTAACGGCATTCTCCCCACTCACAGGATACTTCGCGATCAGCTTGTTAAGTCTGTTCGACTTCATCAGGTGCAGTTCTACCAATTGCTGCCCTTTTTGGGAGAGTGCTTGGAACAGCTGGTTATTGCTGGTTAAAGGCAAGCGGGGAAAATCGATTTTGAGGAATTCAGCGTAGCGCTGCCGGTAGGTGGGGCTGTGAAAGACGGCGTAGGCGTAGTAAAATATGTCTTCTGGGGTGGGTGTCGCGCTGAGCTTCTCTCGAATGGCGCTGAGAAAATCTGAGGAAAGGTTGGGGATGCGGTGCGCGAACAAGTTCCCCAGCTCGTTCTCAGTGTCAGGATAGAGGTAGAGGGGGAAGATATAGCAGTTATCTTTACTGGAGAGGGCATCTTTATTAACCGGCATTTCAGAAACGAGGAAATGTTGAAATCTCTCCTCTCTAATCCCTCTCATCGTTAGGAGCGCCAGATTGGGTTTCAGGAGGTGGCGCATTACTTCGACGCGCAATCTATCTGCGCAAGACGAGCTGAAAAAAATATACCGCACATCAAAAGGTCGGTGCGTGACTTTCTCAATCAGGGATTCTATGTTGAGACGCGCGACAGCCTTTCTGGCAGATTCAACCTGCCAAGATGGGGAATCTTTTAACTTGTAGCTTTCCTTAATTTCACTAGCGCTGACTTTTGAGTCTGCAAAATTGCAAATTCTTTCTTTCAGAGCTTGTCTGTCAGCGTCAATCACAAACTCATCTCTGTGAGTTTTGATGCCGGTGGACTTGACCGGAAAAATATCAGCAATAGACCAGGCGCTGCTGTACTCCTCACTCAACTCAAATTTTTTGGGAGTAAAATAATAATTAGGCGCAGATGGGTGCAGCTCTGACCACGCTATGGAATCAACATCAGAATTATTCAGGAACTCATATTTAGCCTGCCGGCTGCCCCACACATCATAATGAAAAACCTTTTTCCCGGCATTTTCTTTCGTGCCGGACACCGGCTCGCCCCGCTCTCCCAAATCTTTGACAGCTATCAAGATAGCTACACCTTGCTTGATATCAAATATATTTCGATCGGCTCTCCCATCAGGCGGGATTTCCTCTAGCAAAGGATTGCCGTGCAAATCCATCACATAAAGCCGGTCAAAAGTCTTGAGCAGCTCCTCTCGCATCCCTCGGTGGATTAAACCATTAAGATAAGAGTGATTGGTGATAAATCCAATAATGCCAGAGCCGGTCTGTTCAATCCGGTTATGGGCAAAGCGGATAAACTTGATGTAATCATCGCTGAGAGGCTGGATATTTTTTTCCGTTCGCACAGCTTCCTTATAACGTTGCATCAAAGCTTCTATAAATTCGCCCTTGTTTGATGAGCTAACCGCATAAGGCGGATTCCCCAGCACCACCATCACCGGCACATCCCCCTTAATGGCTGAAGCTTCGCTGGTTTCCTGCGCGACAAACTGCGAG
>CAZJNL010000915.1:0-2847 GCA_964546515.1 uncultured Oscillatoria sp. | reverse complement strand
GGTGAGCGTATCATTGCCATTTCCGCCATCAATGCTGTCACTGCCAATATCCCCACTCAGGAAGTCATTGCCACTGTCGCCATCCAGGGTATCGCTATCCCGACCTCCGTAAAGCGTGTCATTGCCATCTTCACCGTCGAGGAGGTCATTTCCCCAATTGCCAAACAGGAAATCGTCTCCATTACCCCCGTCGAGGATGTCACTATCCCGCCCTCCGTAGATGCTGTCATTGCCATCTTCGCCGTCGAGGAGGTCATTTCCTTGGTTGCCAAAGAGGATATCGTTCCCCAAATCACCGCCGTCGAGGGTATCACTGCCGGCTAAACCGGCAAGAGTGTCGTCGCCACCGGCACCGTCGAGCGAGTCATTGCCGGCGGTGCCGGTGAGGGTGTCATTGCCGGCACCGCCAAAAATTTTAGGTTGCCCTGACACACTGCCCGCACCGCCGCCCTGAATTGTCGATCCGTCAGCCTTGGTGATAGTAAAGGCGTCAAAATCTTCATCGTCATAATTTCCAAATACCGTAACTCTATCGCCAGGTAAAAAGTTGAGTAGTTGCCCGCGAGTGTCGGCATCAACGAGAATTTGTCCGGTGCCATCGCTGAGAATAAATTCATCTTCCCGAATGCTCAGGATTGTTCCCGCTATGGTAATATTAGACACCCCTTGCTGCAAAGTGTTAATGCTGACTGCCATTGCTGTTCACCTGCGATTTCAACTTACGGTAACACCCCATGAGCTTTGACATGGGGTTATGCTGGGAGCTAGTTTTGAACAAAAGGAACCCGCTTTCTTTGGGAGGAAAGCGTTAGTTAGGTTGATTTAAGCTCAATCGTCAATCTGGATAACCGAGCCATCCGAGCGGGTGATAGTGTAAGCGTCCAGGTCGTAGTCATCAAAGTCACCGTAGACAGTGACTCGCTCACCGACGCTTAGATTGATTGGATTGTTGCCTTCACTGTCGGCATCAACGACGATCTTCTCCTTGCCTGTGTCGAGGGTGAAGTCATCGCCGTGAATGCTCACGACACTGCCCGATACGGTCACCATTTTCGCTGATGCCGGTGTGGCCTGCACCCCTAGCATCGCCGAAACTAAACCTAAAACAAGAGCCTTTTTCATCGCTAGACATTTCCTCCGTCGTTTTTCTATTAAGCAGGTGAGCGAAAATAAACGCTCCTCCGTTTGCAGGATCGCCCCAGCGCCAATTAACACGAGCGAGTGCTTGCCGCACACCGGCGAGTAGCTCTAAGTTGGCACGCAGGCGGGGACATACGGTTTATTTATGCCCACCTATTTCCCAGTTTGGGAGGTAATTATTAAATTCTTATTAAAGTTACATGAGAAGATTCTCATGTTCGCCGCCGGCAGCCCGCGCCCCTCACCGTCAGGGGGCTGCCCTTAAGGGTACTCTGCGGGGGTGGGGGAGAGATCGGTGACGACTGAGTGGCTGTTTGCCGAGCGCACTTTCGCATCTTCCTCCCCGTAGAAAAAGGAGAGCAGGGCAAAACACTCCCCGCTGGTGACGGGCGTCACCTCATGGAGCGGGGAGCGAGAAAAGATGATGGCGGTGCCGGTGTCGGGGCGGTAGGCGTGCGGCGCGTATTCGGGAAACATCAGGTATCCGCCGGTGTACTCTCCCACATTCAGATTGATCGTCATGGCGAAACGCCGGTGTGCCGTGCCTGCGGTTGTATTGTCGCGGTGGGCTGTGAAATAGCCGCCGGTCTGGGCGTCGTAACACGCCACGAGATAGCGTTCAACCCGGGTGACAGTAAACTGAAATGCCTTTTCAATCTCCGGGCGCACGCGGCGAATTATATAATTACTCAATTTTTGGTATAATTGCAGGTCTTCAATCAAGAAATCGCGGCGCTTTTTAAAGCTGTCATCCAAAACCAGAACGGTTTTCTCTCCCACTTGCCTCATGAAACCAGACGACTCGCCGCCGTGGCACCGGTACAGCTCGATCAGGCTCTGGCAGAAGGCTTTATCCAGAACATTGGGAACCAGCAGCACCGGCGCGTGTGCGGTTGCGAGACGGGGTTCCTCAGGAGCCGGTAAAGCTTGAACAAACCTCAACACCCGCTCGGCGTGTTCAGCCGGCTCCTCCAGTACGAATATGCCGGCTATCTGCAGGTTCTCATTGAGTACGAAGGTTTGCGGCCAGTATTCTAGACCAGCTTCGCGCTCTTGGCAAAGGCCATATTTAGTGCTGACCGCTCTGTCAAAGTCCCAAAAAAAGGTGAGTGAGGGGGCGATTTTTGATGGCCTGTTTTGGGCTTGGTCTTTGCGGTCAATGCTGACGCCGAAAACCGCCACTCCCAAACGAGAAAACTCCTCCTGCATTCCCTGGAAGGAGCGCAGTATAATTTGCATTGGCTCAGAGCCGGCGCTTCCAAAAAAGAACAGGACAATCCGCCGCCCCGCAACTGTATCGAATTGAAAAACCGGGTTGACTGTGGACGGAAGGGTGAACCAAGGAGCAAAATCGCCAACTTCAAGGGCTGCCATGTCGCCGAATTTATGGGGGGCGATTCAGATAAGTTATCTGATAATAATAGCAGGAGTTCAGGCGAATTGAATCAACCTTACCTTAGAGAGTGTTTATAAAGAAAACGTGAAGTAGCTAGAAACCGGGGCAGTCTCCGTGTGGTCCCCGCCCTACAGGCCGTGTGCCATTACATATGTAGGGGCGGGTGAACCCGAGAAATAGAGGACGCGACATGTCGCGTCTCTACCATTGGATGTCTGTAAACCCGCCCCTACCCGCAAAAGAAACCCGGTTTCTTACCGGCTCGCCGGCCTTAAAAATTACTTTATAAACAGTCTCTTAGAAGAGGAATT
>CAZJNL010000914.1:0-2849 GCA_964546515.1 uncultured Oscillatoria sp. | reverse complement strand
GAAGCTATTGAGCGGCGGATGGGAAATCCAGCGCAGTTACGCAGTGATGGGAGACGGGCTCGCGCCGCTTATGAACGTTGCTGGCATTCCCAACTACGAGCAGAACAACTCGTTCAATTTTATCAGCGGGTCTTGGCTTCAGAAATCAGGCTCCCAACCGGAGTTTAAACTATCCACTTGCAGCGCACATAGTCAAATGTGTTGCCAAAATGCAGATCACCTCAACAAGATTTAAGTCAGAGCTTCTATCAGAAGCTCTAGAAAGCCTGCGACTGGTAGTTCCCTTAGTAATTACTCAACTATGTGACACTGCTATCAATGCCGTGGATGTAGTAATGATGGGCTTACTTGGCACTCAACGTTTAGCGGCTGGTGCCCTAGGTGCAATCACCTTTTCTACCTCATTGTATGTTGTCTATGGAATTACCTCGGGAGTAGGAGCTCCTATTGGCTCTTTATTACGATTTTAGCATGTCCTGACCTAACTGGCCAGTGCTATATATAGCACTGGCCACATGGGTTAGGACATTAGAGGCCAGGCGTTCGCCGTACCTACGAATATACCTGCCACCGGCAGCAAGATTGCCAAGTTAAGGCAAAAAAAATCGTTGCTCTCTCCCCCGCTCCTGACACTCTACCTAGGAACCCGATTCCCCTAACAGCACCTCCCCTTCAAAAACATAAGCCGCCCCAGCACGGGATTTGCCTGAGGTGCGGGCGTAACCGGCTCCGACCACCGCCCGATGGCCACTGATGGCCACCGCACAGCCGAAGCGGTCGTCCGACTGCAACTCCTCCGGTTGCAGCTTGCGCTTTGTCTGCCGGCACTGCCGGCACTGCCGGGGAAGCCGGGGAAGCCGGGGAAGCCGGGGAAGCCTGGATTTCGTCAACCGGCACTGCCGGGGAAGCCTGGATTTCGTCAACCGGCACTGCCGGGAAAGCCTGGATCTCGTCCGCCGGCACTGCCGGGGAAGCCTGGATCTCCTCAACCGGCACTGCAGGCACTGCCGGCACTGCCGGTGGAATCCAGAATTTCACCGCCACGGGTTCGCCACCCCAGTAAACA
Source organism: uncultured Oscillatoria sp. (assembly GCA_964546515.1). Classification (GTDB taxonomy): domain Bacteria; phylum Cyanobacteriota; class Cyanobacteriia; order Cyanobacteriales; family Oscillatoriaceae; genus Oscillatoria. Next base: position 1,783 of record CAZJNL010000914.1, on the reverse strand, counting down.
CCGTGGTTGCTGAGATTTTCAACCGTCACCCCGCCAACAGCACCTTTGCGCCCGACAATCGCCCACTCGCCCCGGAATCCCAACTGGCCAATCAGCCGGCTGCACCAGACTGCAGGCTTTTTTCGCCGCCTCCGAAAGATTGAAGCTCGCGTCGTCGCAGGCGGCAATGGCCACAATCCGCCCATCGGGCAAGCTTTCAATCAGTTCAGCCAGGGCGTCGGCACTGCTGGGGTTGGCCCACAGGTCAAACGTGCCTCCTACGAGCACGGTGCCTTGCCTTTCATCAAAGACTGCCACGTTCAGCCCCCGCTGGCACCTTCCCTCAACCGTCACAGGTGCGCCGTTGAGGGTAATTTGACTTCGGTAAGCCCGATCGCCCCCTCCCGATGTCACGCAAATCACGCCCAGACTGGGGGCTGCCTCCCCAACGCTCAGGGTGTGCGTCTGGATCACCGGCCCGTAGGAGACTTCTTCCGTGGCGCTTCCCGGCGCGTCTCCCTTTTTGCCAATCATCGCCCAAGAGCCTTGGGTGGGCAGTTGGTGAACTTTGATGCAGCCCAAGGCTTCGCAGGCTTGTTTGGCCGCTTCTGAGAAGCTGTAGTTAGCCTCTTCTTTAACCGCTAAGGCGATCGCAACACCGGCAGGCAGCTGTTCGATAAATTGAATGAATACTTCAGAACTTTCTGCGGCAAAGGTGTCGAAAGTGGTGGCGATTAGGGGCTGTCCCCTTTCCGGGTCAATCGCCGCGACGTTGATGCCGCGCGAGTAGTTTGCATACCCGATTTATTTGTCATTGATGCTGATGCGAGCCAGATTGCCGCCGTAAACTCCGCCGGATTCGACTTTTATGCTGGTGTTGTTCACGCTAAGTTTTCCAGGAATTTGAACAGCAATTGAAAAAGCTGGATATTATAGCAGCTTTCAAAGACCCGCCGGCACCTTTTCGCTCCAGAAGTTGCGCTTCGGGGTGCAGCCTCGCACTCTATTTAACTGCCAAATGCTGTAAGTGAGCGGAAACCGGAGTCGGTTTTGTTACTGAAAAATGCGAGGGATCATGTCACTTTTGAATCCAGGAGCGAAGTCGAAAGCGCCCAGACACTCTCAATCGCCCGCGCAGGCGGGCTTTGTCTGTCGAGCGTCAGGAACGCGCTCGCCTGGAAACTAGCAAAAGTGACACGCTCCCAAAGGCGAGCGCCCACTTTACTATTCTAGGAGAGCAGGGAGCGCTTGGCAAGATGGAAACTTTCCCCTTTTCCCAAAGGATTTCCCAAGCTTTACTCCTATCTGAGGGGCATTTGCGTTTAGATTTTATCCCATTTATGCTATTATATTTCATTTAGAGCGCTTCTCAGTTTGACAAGGTACAGCTATATCCCTTAAAGGCCAACATCCAGCATCTGGAGCGCCGGTCAAAAGCCGTCCCCCACACAACGCTCAACATTTTATGCAACGTCTTGGGCTGCACCCCAGGCGATCTCTTCGATTACACGCCAGACACGGATGCCGGCGACGCCAGCGAGCTTCTCACCTCCGAAAAAAATACTTGACTTTTGACGCTTATTATGGTAATGTCAGCAGCCCCCACAACCCGATCGTGAAGACCAAGCTCTATCCCCGATCGAGATATCGACGCCCTCAGCACCCCCCACCGCTACGGCGACAGTCCAGTTCCTGGAGTGCGAGTGCGGGCATTCAACTTCAGCAGCGTCACCGACAGCGTTTGATTTTACCAGGAACAAAGCCGAATAAAATTCCTTTTTTCTCCCCCCCCTTTCCTTGGCGC
>CAZJNL010000913.1:0-2849 GCA_964546515.1 uncultured Oscillatoria sp. | reverse complement strand
GGAAACCAGTAAATCGAGGAATTTGAAAACTCTAAGGGTTGACAGGGTGTCTGTATAAATATGATGCTTAATGTAGGGGTACTCTTCGGGAAGTAATTCACAGTTCATCGCCGTATAATTTGGTAAATGCGTCCGGATAAAATAAAAAACTATGTCTTTTCTAATCGCGGCTATTGCACTTAGCAGAAAAGCGAGAAAGCGGTGCCGTTTTGTTCTCCCCAGGTTGATTCCTGCTCGGAGTTGACCGCTTGACTTTGGCACCAGCTCGATTTCCCAAAAATCAGCAATTGACAGCAAGACATCAGGATAGTAAATAGCTTCCTTCCCTAGCTTATTGACGAGAGCAACATCTTCTTTGAGTCTAACGGTAGAGGTCTGGCAGGCGGCCCCCTGCCAAAATTCACGCCTCCAGTAGCAGAGCGGTGTATTTACTCCTTAACCATCGCCGCCAACAGAAATAGGAAATACAGGACACTTACGACTGGAACTTATCAAGTGGAATTCGCGAAAATCGTTTGTCTGCATTTACGAGTCTCTCCACCAGCATCCCGCCGCCCTTCATAATGCAGAATCTGGTGCCATGAAAAAGTTATTCAAGTGAATTTGTTGGGGTGAATGAATACTGTTATGCCTGAGTTCTATCTAGGCGATAGACGCCGTAATCTACGCCCATTCTTTTAAAAGCATCGGCGAATTAAAGTGCCATTAAATCGTCTCCGTAGTTTCCGTAATTGTACGAAACCAAAATTGCAACCTTCATAAAGTTACGCTCCTCAAATTCCCAATCCGTCTGGCTGATATTTTTACACCTTTCGGCACTTCTACTTCGTGCGGCATCCCGTTTGGCTAACAAAAAGCCCTAAAAAATTTTCTCATCCCTCTGTCAACTTACACTCCCAAGACTTTCCTTAGTTTATTTTTAGCACGTTCCAGCAGGGGCGCATCCAAATGAATATTAATCTGTATCCATCTATCAGCTTGCGCATCCCGAATCACAAATGGTGGGTGTCGCAGAGGAAAACTCATAGCTTCTAAGGGACGATTAGCGGGACTGCTGGTGGGATTACAATCTGTTGTGTGGGTACCTTCCTCATCAAACCCAATATTGGTTACTAAATTTACACTCGGAAGGATACTCATACCATTTTGAACCCAGCCGGCAAATGTCCACTGATAATCCCACGTATTTATCTGTCCCTCATAGCACATATGAAACGTCCTTGTCCAGTATTTTACAGTTTTTAGGTCTCCTAATATATCACTCAGAAAATTTCCGTCCCGCACTTCTGGCCAGAGCTTCATATCTACATCATAAAACCGCCACGCACGTCTCCAACTGGCCCAACCCCAGCTACTGCTGTAGCGAGAAAAGTGGTAGCTATCTTCTGTTCGTCTATTCCTGAACGGGACATTTTGCCCGCAGATTGACATTATCCGTTTGTCGTGCCTGTAGCGGTTGAGCAATTCTTCGCAGAAGCGAAAAAATGTGGGGTGGGGCACACAGTCATCTTCAAGGATAATTGCTTCTTCAACTGTATCAAATACCCAATCCAAACCAGAAGCTACGCGCTGCTTACAACCTAAATTGCTCTCAGCATAATTTTTTAACACTTGGCAGTCCCAGTCCACGCGGTCAATAATCGCACGCACAGCTGCGCACTTTTCCGCTTCACCAGGCCGGTCGGCACGTGGCCCGTCTGCAACTACTAAGAGCTTAGGGGGTTTAGCTTGGCGAATTGCCTCAAACACCTTTTCCGTCTTGTCGGGCCGGTTAAAGACGAGAAAGGCGACAGGGGTTTTCAATTGCAACTCTGACATTTAGCATTCTCCACTATTGGACTAAGGCGGCTGCGAGTCATGCGGTTGTACCATTAAATAGCACCCCCTCAAAATCAGGGCGGGAACTCAGGTTTGAGTCCTGGTACTTGCTGAGCGTAAAAGCTTTCCCCACACTCATCATATCACAGATTAACTCCGTGCGTCCCAAACTAGGGTGTGAGAAAATCTTGGCGGGGCAGTTGGACAGGCGTTAAGAAAGCCTCGCTCTTTTGAGTAAATCTGCGAGCGACTCGATCGCGAGCAGCGCCCTAGTCTGCTGAATAAAAATCTTTCTCGTTTTTGGATAAAATGCGTTGGCCCCATAAGAAGCAACCATTTGAGCGATCACAGTAGCAATCCCGGCCCCCAGTCCTCCATAAGGAGGAATTAAAACAAAGTTTAAACCCATATTAACAGCCGCTCCCACAGCAGTTGTGGCCACCTCCAACTTCAGATAACCTTCTGTTATCAACCAGGGGGTTCTTGCTAGCCCCAAAGATACAAACAGTCCCGCCCAAATGAGAACCGCTAACGAGGGAGCTGCTGCCGCATACTTTTGTCCGTAAAGGAGTGTGACAATCTGGCCAGAAAAAATGCTAAGGGGGATAGCCACAGTGTAAGATATTAACGACATTATATCAAAAAGTTTTTGCAGCCGCTCCTCATACACAGTTTCGCTTATTTCCTTGGCTTTTACAATCGACGGAAAAACAGAATGGACGATGGCCCCTGGAATAAAATACCAGAGTTCTGACACTTTCACCGCTGCCGAATAAATTCCCACCTCAGTATTGTCTCTCATCTGCCCCAGCATAACCTGATCTATCCGCATATAAATCATAATGACAAAGCCGGACAGAATCAGCGGCCAGCTCTGAAGGAGCAGTTCCTTGGCCCGGACAAGACTGAAGCGCCACGAGTTTAGGAAATGGCCCTTTGTGTGATAGGTAATTGCCAGCGCCCCCGCCCCCATAGCCTTCTCTGCCATCAGGGCGCAAGAAAACGCAATCAGCGGCGCTCCCATCTGGATC
>CAZJNL010000912.1:0-2855 GCA_964546515.1 uncultured Oscillatoria sp. | reverse complement strand
TTACTCTGAGTCACAGGGAAATCCCCTCACGAGAAATGTTAAGAATTGTTTGATTTTCCGGCGACCGGCGCTTTCAGTCACCGAGAAGGCGGGGACTGTTTGGCCAGCTAGTGGTTCCCAAAAAAGTTTATTATACCTTATTTTAGCCGGTTGTGCGCTTTGAATCAGTCGCGAAGCACCCCGTTAAGGGTTTGAGCCGGTCGAGCCGCACCGGCATGCTTTGCTGCCACTTTCTATTTTCTAGTTATAAATGACACAACCGATACTTCAGCTCTCTGGCTGCGAGCGTTAAGCTGTGTGTTGTTTTGCCCGCTCTCGCTGAAAGCCTGAGTTAGAATGAAATCAAGGGGTCAAAGGGGAGTACCGGAGGTGTGGAATGTTGGTGATTTTAATGGACGATCGAATTATTTCCCCTCAGCAAGTCTGCCAAACCTGTTTAATGGCCGATGGCAGCGGTCAGCCCCGCTGGCGGCACGGTCAACTCGGCTGCGGACACCCGCTAGGCACGCAGGCGGAACACCAGGCAGAGCAGTACGAGTGCCAGATGGGCTTCCGCATCGCCAATATCCAGTGAGGGGCGCTCTGGCGGGCGCAGGTCTGGTTGCGGGGCGGATTAAAAGACTCTGGGCGGAGACTTGGCCCTCAGGTCAAGCTACCCTGCGCTTATGCGCTATCCTGAGTTCAGGAGAAACTGACGATTAACACTCTGGCTCAGGAGGATACCTCATGTCTTGGCGCGGGTCTACGACCGTTTCCGACCGGATTTTTGCTTGCCTGCCTTATCTGCTTCCCCTGATTGACGGGCTAAAATTTGGGCAGTTTTTGTTTAACCAGTTTCCTGTCTTGGCAATTATCCTTGTGCCGCTGCAACCCTTGATACAGATTTACAGCGGTATACCCTTTGCAGGATTTGTTATTTTCTTGGCCTTGTATCTCGGAGTGGTGAGAAACGAAAACATCAGTCACTTCATTCGTTTCAACACGATGCAGGCGATTCTTTTGGACATCATTTTGATGCTGTGCGGTCTGGTTGTGCCAATTTTAGCGAAAGGTTTGCCAGTCACATTTGTCATAGAAACTCTGTTTAACATGATATTTCTGGGCATCCTGGCAGCTTTTATCTATTCAGTTGCCCAGTCGCTGATGGGGCGTTACGCAGAAATTCCCACCCTTTCCGATGCGGTTCACATGCAAGTGCGCTAGCTGCCAGGAGGCGGGATGACACCCTGATGGCACCCGGGCCCGCTATTGGGTTTTGGGCGAGCGCCGCGCCACAACGGTATTTTCCAGGCTGCCAATGCCTTCTATTTCGACGCGAACGCGGTCGCCAACTTGCAGGGGCCCGATTCCGAGCGGCGTTCCCGTCAGCACCACATCTCCCGGCAGGAGTGTCATCACTTGCGAGATATAGGACACCAGCACGTCCGGCGGAAACACCATTTGGTCGGTGCCGGCGGACTGCACGGGTTGGTCGCTGTCATTGACAAATGTCTGCAGGCGTGCGCCCGGACTCAACTCTCGGACGACCCACGGCCCTAGGGGGCAGAATGTATCAAAGCCTTTGGCCCGCGTCCACTGGTCGTCCCGCTTCTGTAAATCCCTTGCGGTAACGTCATTGGCAATGGTGTAACCCCAAATTTTCGCTTGGGCTTGTTCGGGGGTGCAGTCGGTACAAGGCTCTCCGATGACGAGGGCCAATTCTCCTTCGTAGTCCACTCGCTGTGACTGGGGGGGATAAGCAATCTCCCCTCCAGTCGGGATTACAGCGGTTGGCGGTTTGAGGAATAGCAGCGGTTCGCTGGGAACGGAGGTTCCCATCTCGGCGGCATGGTCAGCATAATTCTTGCCGACGGCAACAATTTTGGACGGTGCGCAGGGAGCCTGCAGCTGGTAAGTGTCAGGCTCTAACTGCAAATTCGTGGGCTGTCCTTTTAACCAGGGAGGCGCATCGAGCACCTGAACGCTTCGGCTCAGTTGCAATAAACCGTAGTAAATCCGTCCCTCTGGTGTTAGGACGCGGACGTAGCGCTGTGCCATGACGTTGAGTTATGTCTTAGTTTGGGTCTTTGAGCTTTTGACGGCTAATATATGGATTTTCACTGATCAATGCCGTTGGGCACCCATTCATAACAAAATTCTGTGCCCCCGGGTCGAAATTGACAATATTGTAATGCTTTGCTTCTTCTGTGGGGAGCGGCAGTGCGCGGATTAAGTCTGGAAGTCTTGACCTGCACTGCAAGGGAGCAGCTCAAGCCTCCCTGAGGCTTGGCTGTTTGGTGGCGCTCCTGACTTGAGCCAAAAAACACTTGTCTTTGAGGGGTTTGGCATGCTAAGATACTTGTTTTGCAAGTAAAAAGTGGCGGCGAGCGGCGAGCGGGCCCAATGCCGGTGGGTTTCTATGCCTGCGGCAGGCAGACGGCTGCGGTTAAAGCCAGCCCGCTCGGTTCGCCACGCCCACAGCACAGATCGAGCCCCTAAGCCTGACGGCTTTAGCCAGAAAAAACGTCAACACCAGAAGACTGTCATGAACTACATTTACGAAACCATGTACATCTTGCGTCCGGATCTGGGCGAAGAACTCACTGAACAGGCCATCGCTAAGTATCAAAAGCTGCTGCGGGATCAGGGAGCCGATCCGCTCGACACTCAGCATCGGGGCAAGCGCCGTTTAGCCTACGAAATCGGCAAGTACCGGGAAGGCATCTATATCCAGATGAATTATCAGGCCCCGGGAAGCGCAGTCGCGGTACTCGAACGAGCCATGCGCCTGAGTGATGAGGTGATTCGCTACCTGACGATTAAGCAGGAAGTCCGGGCTCCCAAACAGGAACCCGCCCCAGTCTGAACTGACGCTC
>CAZJNL010000911.1:0-2855 GCA_964546515.1 uncultured Oscillatoria sp. | reverse complement strand
TCTACCCAGCAGGGACAACCATAGCTGACTCCCAACCCATCCAAGTGCTGATCACTGACAATCCCGCTTTTCGCACCGCTGAAGGCATAGGTGCGGGAACGCCGATTAAAGAGGCTGAGGCAGTTTACGGAAAAGCCACTCTGAGTTACAATACAGCAAATGAGTCTAGGGAATACGTTAATTTTGCCAAGAAACCGTCTCGTAAAATAGCTTTTCGCGCCCGTAAAAAGGAGCGACAATTTGCCGGTGTCTATTCAGCCCAAAGGTCGGAATACAACCAAACCACAAAATATGTGGACGGCGCTTTTATTAGCTCTGTAGAGGTGCGCTGATATCGGGTCTGCCGGCAGTCGGTGGTGGTAGGGGCGGGTTGATTTTCCGAGAATCAGAAAAGATGGATAGAACTATCAGGATCGCGGTGCCTGTTTTTTCGCCAGACTGCCGGTGGGGTAAATATACCTAATGGCTTCGGTGCCAGATGTGGGTTTTTTCGCTCGCCCTCTCTCGCCCTCTCCCAAAGTCCCCCTCTTCAAAACGAACTTCTCCTGAGGATGGGGTGCGAGGTGCGTGCCGTCCTGTACTATTAATAATCGACGATAGGGGAGTGGCTCAGATGAGTGCAGTCAGCAATACAGGAAAGATTCAGTTCGGAACCGATGGGTGGCGAGGTCTGATTGCCAAGGACTTTACCTTCGCCAACGTGTGCAAGGTAACCCGCGCCATCGCCTGCTACCTGGAAACAGCGTACAGCAAAGACCGGCCCGTTTTGGTGAGCTACGACACCCGCTTCTTAGCTGACCAGTTCGCCCGCACAGCAGCAGAGATTTTAGCAGATTTGGGGTGGAATGTCAAGATAGCAGACAGGGATTGCCCGACGCCGGTGATTGCCTACAACGCCAAGCACCTCAACACTGCCGGTGCCCTGATGTTCACCGCCAGTCACAACCCCGCGCCATACTGCGGCATCAAGTACATCCCCGACTATGCCGGCCCAGCCACCAAAGAAATCACCGATGCGATTGTGGCCAACCTGGACGGGTCATCTGACGCCCCACCGGCGGGCAAAAATGCCGGTCAAATCTCCAGCTTTGACCCGAAGCCAGATTACTTGAATTTTCTCTACACTTTGATAGATGTGGGGCGGATTCGCAGCGCCAAGCTAAAAGTGAAGTACGACGCCCTGTATTCCACCTCGCGCGGCTACCTGGATACGGTTTTGCAGGAGTGCGGCTGCGAAACAGAGACGTTCCACACCTGGCGTGATGTCCTGTTTGGCGGCGGCATGCCAGAACCCAAGGGAGAGCAGCTTGAGGAGCTGATCGCAGCAGTTAAGAAAGATAGCGCGGATTTGGGGCTGGCCACTGATGGCGACAGCGACCGTTTCGGCGTAGTGGACGAACAGGGCAGCGTCCTGACGCCCAACACCATCCTGCTGCTGCTAGCGCGGCACCTCGTCAAGAACAAAGGCAAAACCGGCGCAATAGTCCGCACTGTGGCCACCACCCACCTGCTGGACAACCTGGCGGCTAAATACGGTTTGGAACTTTACGAGACTGCGGTGGGGTTTAAATACGTCGGCGAAAAAATGCGGGAGACTCAGGTGCTGATTGGCGGCGAAGAGTCCGGCGGTCTGAGCGTAATTGGCCACATTCCGGAGAAAGATGGCATTTTAGCCGACATGCTGGTGGCAGAGGCCATTGCTTACGAAGGCAAGCCGCTCTCTCAGCTGGTGGAAGAAGCCATCGCCGAAGCCGGTGGCCCTCTTTACAACCAGCGCCTTGACCTGCACCTGAATGACGCCCACAAGGCTGCGGTTCTAAAATCCTTTACCGACAGTCCGCCAGCAGATGTCGTGGGAGTAAAGGTAAAAGAGATAGGCCGCAAAGACGGCATCAAGCTCTACCTGGAAGACGGCGGCTGGATACTCCTGCGCCCTTCAGGGACAGAACCGCTGATGCGCGTCTATTTGGAGACGAATTCAGCAGAAAAACTAGCCCAAAAGGCTGAACAGATCCAGCAAACCATAAACAGACTCGAACCCATCCCGTTATAGGAAAATATAAGTTGTGAGTGATGAGTGTAGAAGCTTATGAATAGTCTTCCTAGCGCTCATCACTCAACATTTAAACTTCAACGTTTATATGAATAATTGGCTCCCCTTTTTTACCTCTTTACTGGTTGCCGCCTGGGCGGTGGCAGTGGCGGTACTCTCGGCGCAAAATGTGACGCGGGTGTCGCTGCAGTTTCTCGGTTTCCAATCCATTCAGCTGCCGGTGGGCATCGTGCTGGCCATTAGCGTCGGGGTTGGGCTAGTAGGGGGCGGGATCGCCCGGGGGCTTTGGCGTCGCCAAAAGGCGCAAAAGAGCCTGAGACAACCGGAAAGCCCTGTATGGGAAAACCCAGCAGCGTCCAGTCCCAAAGTTGCCTCAGACCAGCAAAATTGGTAAGGTTGCTAAAGCGAATACACCTGGCCATCAATCAGCAGGCGGGTGATGCCCTTCGCTTGCAGGTAAGTGCTGACTTTTTGCAGTATCTTGCCATCCGGAACTTTGATCACGCGCTGGCTGCGATTGGAAAACCGGCGGGCGATGCGGTGATTGTCAAACACCGGCAGAGTTTTCTGCTGCACCTCGCCGACGGGAATTTGCCCGAGTTCCCCAAACTCTTTGAGCGGTCGAGTAATCAGTTCCGCCAAGCGGTCAACCACCAAATAGCAGGTTTTGGGAAGAGACGCTTCCGACAGCGGTAAAACTTTAACAATCCCTGCCGGGCCAGGTCGCCTGCGGGGCAGCGGCTCTCGCTCGAAGTCTAAATCTTCAAGCTCCTCCTCCTCATCCTCATCCTCATCCTCATCC
>CAZJNL010000910.1:0-2857 GCA_964546515.1 uncultured Oscillatoria sp. | reverse complement strand
TGGGAGAGGGGGCAGGGGGGTGAGGGGTGTAGCTCTGCAGCAAAGACTTTTAATCTCTCTTCCCCCCTCCCCCCTGGTGGGAGAGGGGGCAGGGGGGTGAGGGGTGTAGCTCTGCAGCAAAGACTTTTAATCATCCTTCTACTGTGCCGCGCCCCAGATTGAAACGCCTTCAGGGACACCCGTTGCGCCAAGAACCATGCCGACAACCGACACAACTGCCACCGAAATCAACCTGTCCGACCCGCAATACTACCTCAGCCGCGAACTCAGCTGGCTGGAGTTCAACTACCGCGTGCTGCACGAAGCCCTCGACCCCCGGACGCCACTGCTGGAGCGCCTCAAGTTTTTGGCCATCTTCAGCTCCAACTTGGATGAGTTCTTTATGGTTCGCGTCGCCGCACTCAAGGAGCAGGTAGAAGCCAACGTCAGCAAACTCAGCGCCGACGGGCGCACACCAAGCGAGCAGCTGCAAGCCATTAGCCAGCGGTTGCGCCCGATGGTCGCCCAGCAGCACCGGCATTTTGAAGAAATATTGCGACCCACCCTGGCAGATCGCGGCATCCACATACTGGAATACATGGACTTGAGCCAAGAGCAGCGGCTGTACCTGCAGCGCTACTTTGAAGAACACCTGTTTCCAGTCCTCACCCCCCTGGCGGTTGATCCGGGCCACCCCTTCCCTTACATCTCCAACCTCAGCCTCAATCTGGCAGTAGTGGTCAAAGACCCAGAAACCGAAGAAGAATATTTTGCCCGCGTCAAAGTGCCCAAACTCCTGCCCCGGTTTGTCCCCCTGCCTTGCGAATTGGAAAGCTGGCACCCCTCAGGCGGCAGACCTTCCTTCTCCTTCGTCCCCCTGGAGCAGGTAATTGCCCACAACCTGGAATTCCTTTTCCCAGGCATGAACATCCAAGAATATCACGCCTTCCGCGTCACCCGCAATGCCGACCTGGGGCTCGAAGAAGACGAAGCGGATGACCTGCTGCAGGCAATAGAGCAGGAACTGCGCAAGCGCCGGTTTGGCGGATCGGTAGTGCGCCTGGAAATTCAAGCAACCATGCCCGTGCCGGTGCGGCAAATGCTCTGTGAAGAGCTTTCCCTGGCAGAGAGCGACGTTTACGAAATGGACGGCTTGCTGTGTCTCGGCGATTTGATGTGCTTGATGGACTTGCCCCTGCCAGAACTCAAAGATCCGCCCTGGACGCCAGTGGTGCCCCCCCGCTTCCGCCGGCTCAGTGACCCCAGTGACGATTGCCCCGACATGGACGCCGAGGAAGGCGAAGATTTGTTTGCCTTGATTCGCCAGCGGGATATCCTTGTACATCACCCCTATGACTCGTTTGCCGCCACCGTGCAGCGCTTCATCACCCAGGCGGCTAGTGACCCCGCCGTTTTGGCCATTAAAATGACTCTCTACCGGACAACCGGAGATTCGCCCATTCTCAACGCCTTGATTCAAGCTGCTGAAAATGGCAAGCAGGTAGCCGTGCTGGTGGAACTGAAAGCCCGGTTTGATGAAGAGAACAACATACACTGGGCGCGGAAATTGGAAAACGCCGGCGTGCATGTGGTCTACGGTTTGGTGGGGCTGAAGACCCACACTAAAGTGGCAATGGTAGTGCGCCGCGAAGTTGACCGCATCCGCCGGTACGCTCATATCGGCACCGGCAACTACAACCCCAAGACAGCCCGGATTTACACAGACTTGGGACTGCTCAGCTGTCGGGACGACCTGGGAGCGGATTTGACCGACTTGTTTAACTACCTGACCGGCTACTCCCGCCAGCGAGCTTACCGCAAGCTGCTCGTCGCGCCGGTGAACATGCGCTCTGGCATGACAGCTCTGATTCGTCGGGAGATGGAACACTGCAAAAATGGCAGCAGGGGCCGGATTGTGGCCAAGATGAACTCCCTGGTAGACCCGCAAATTATTGCTAGCCTTTACGAAGCTTCACAAGCAGGCGTGCAGATTGACCTGATTGTGCGCGGTATGTGCTGTCTGCGTCCGGGGGTGAAAGGCGTCAGCGAAAATATCCGCGTCCAAAGTCTTGTCGGTCGCTTCTTGGAACATTCGCGGATTTTTTATTTCCACAACCGGGGTGAGGAAGAAGTGTATATCGGCAGTGCGGACTGGATGAGCCGCAATCTCAACCGGCGGGTGGAAGCTGTCGTGCCGGTGGAAGAGCCAGAACTCGCCAAAGACTTGCAGGAAATTCTCGGAATTATGCTGGCGGACAACCGGCAAACCTGGGACTTGCAGCCAGTGGGCACATACATCCAGCGGCGTCCCGCTGACGAGCCCAACGAGCACTGCGCTCAGAAAATCCTCATGGAAATGGCCAATCGCTAGCGAGGGGTCAGGGGTTAGGTGTTAGGGGTTAGGGGTTAGGGGTTAGGGGCTAGGGTTCCTGCCCACACCCACCTTCACTGACAGCTGCAGCCAATCCCCAATTCCCTACGCCGCCCGGAGGCGCGACGCCATTATGTACATATATCCGAAAGAATGGTTTTTACAATTACCCGACTTTAGACGGGTTTTGTATATATGCTTTCTTCCGGAAATCAGAAATGTCTACAAATTGTAGACAAAATGTCTGCCAATGGTAGACAAAATCACCCCGACACCCAGGGCATGCCCATCCCCATGCCCGATGCCCAATCTTGCCGAAAATCACAAATGTCTACCATTGGGACACAAAATAGGTGCCTTCTTTGTCAACACCGGCACGCCGGAACGCCCCATGCGATCGTGCCCATGCCCCATACCCCATACCCCAGAACTCACAAATGTCTACCATTGGTACACAAAATAGGTGCCTTCTTTGTCAACACCGGCACGCCGGAACGCCCCATGCGA
>CAZJNL010000909.1:0-2862 GCA_964546515.1 uncultured Oscillatoria sp. | reverse complement strand
CTGACACAATGGCCGGTGGCGACATGTCTGGCGACAGCCCTGCCTCTGACACAATGGCCGGTGGCGACATGTCTGGCGACAGCCCTGCCTCTGACACAATTGCCGGTGGCGACATATCTGGCGACAGCCCTGCCTCTGACACAATTGCCGGCGGCGACGACACCAGCGCAGCCGACCTCAGCGACGCCCAAGTCATCAAGTACATCTTCGGCGAAGGCTGGAAGCAAGGCGTCAACCCGCTGGAATTCGTCGATATCGCTTACCTGCGCCAGACACAAGCCACCCAACTGGCAGAGTTCTACGGCGTTACTGCTGAAGAAGTTGCCAACCTTGACGACGATCTGGTGATCGACTTCCAGTTCGGCGGTTTGTCCCAATTCGTTGACTACGAATACTATCGCGTCAAATACTCGCAGGAACTGGCCACCGACCTCCAGATTGACGTTCAGCAAGTAGCCAACCTCTCCGACAAGGAGATTCTCAAACACCTGTACAGTAAGGACTTAGACCCTACTCGCAAGCTGTCAGGCATCGATTTCGCCGGCTATACCGCTAAATACGCCAAAGAACTGGCCAAAGAGTTCGACATTGACGTTAAAGATGTCTTCAAGCTGGACAAACACGAGGTCACGGACTTCATGTTCGGCAAAGGCAAGGACAAAGGTCTGAAGCTCTCCGATTTCGTCGATGTGGACTTCTACCGCCAGTACCAAGCTGGTGAAATCACCTTAAACTACCGCGCTGACAACGTTTACAACGTCAGCCCTCAAAAGGTTTTGGACTTCATGCTCAATGAAGGTCTGGAGCAAGGGTTGAACACCTCGCCGGCGGTTGACCTGGAGTGGTATCGCACTACCTACGCGCAAGCGCTGGAAACCGACAAACAATCCATCGATATTGACGCTAACGACAATATCGATAACAAGGAGCTGTTTGACTATGTGACCGGTGCCGGCTTGCAGCAGGGCAACAACCCGTCAGCAGCGGTTGACATTGCCGAGTACCGCGAACTCTACGCCAGCGATTTGCTCACGCACTATGGTGCTGCCTCCATTGATGAGGTCAGCAACCAAGAAACGCTGGAGTACATGCTGTCCGGTGGCTTGGAAAACGGCTACAAACCCTCCTCGAAGCTTCAAAACTTCGATGAGTACAAAGCTGCTCACGCAGACGCCCTGATCCAGCAATACGGCGCGTCATCCATTGAAGAAATCACCTACCAAGAAACTTTCGAGTACATGGTAGGAGGCGGCGCGGAAGCAGGCATTGACCCCTTCCTCGGATAGTGCCGGTTAAGAAACCGGGTTTCTCTACCGAAACCCAAAAGAAACCCGGTTTCTGAGATTTCTTCACCGGGGCTCTAGAACCCCCTAATTTTAACCGCAGATGGACGCAGATAGTGCGCGCACTATCTGCGTCCATCTTCCTTGGCGTCCTACCCTGCGGGCGATCCGCCGCGTCCTGTGGCGTCTTGGCGGTTCAATATTATCTCCCCCCATCACCCATGTTAAACTAAATTCAAGAGTCAGCAATTTAACCTATGGTTTGGCCAGCGGGACACCTTTTGCAAAACGGCAAGTACATCATCGAAAAGAAGATAAGAGAAGGCAGCTTTGGCATCACCTATATAGCCAGAGAAAACACCGGCAACTTAACCGTTATCAAAACTCTCAATGACGAAGTGCGGCAGCGCCGCGACTTCGCCAAACTTCAGCAGGATTTCCTCAATGAGGCGCTGCGTCTGGCAAAATGCAGCCACCCTCATATCGTGCGCGTCGATGAGTTAATCTGCGAGGAGTCCTTCTGGTGTATAGTAATGGAGTACATTGACGGCACGGATTTGGCAACCCGCATTGAAAACCGGGGCGCTTTGCCGCTGTCTGAAGCTCTCCTCTACACGCGCCAAATTGGGGACGCCCTGACTGCGGTTCACAAGCAGGGCTTTTTGCACCGCGACATCAAACCGCTCAACATTCTGTTGCGCAAAGATAAACTTGAAGCTGTCTTGATTGATTTTGGTATCGCTCGCGAGTTTACCCCAAATCTCACCCAAATCCACACTCTGTATTTCTCGGATGGCTTTGCGCCTATTGAGCAGTACGACCGGCGAGCTATTCGCGGCGCTTATACTGATGTTTATGGTTTGGCTGCTACGCTTTACGCTATGGTAACTGCTAAGGTGCCTGAATATGCCCCCTCTAGAGAGCGCAGCACTGTCAAACACAAAACTGACTCTTTAATCCCTCCTAAACAGTTCAACCATCTCCTCAGCGACCGGCTGAATGAGGCTATCCTCCTAGGTTTGTCTCTAGAACCTGAAAATCGCCCCCAGTCTGTGGTAGAATGGTTAAAAATCTTAGCTCCGGATAGCAAGGCTCCCTCTCTCCTTTCGCCCCCACCGGCACCTGAATCCACTCCCCCACAACTCCCTCCAGAAACCCCTCGCTGGAGTTCGGCTGTGGGTATGGATTACAGCAAGTTGCGCGATTTACTCGCCACCGGCAAATGGGAAGAAGCTGATTTGGAAACGGCTTCTCTCATGCTTCAAGTTGCCGGTCGCGAAAAAGAAGGCCGGCTGGATCTAGAAGATGTTAAAAAATTTCCCTGTCGCGACCTCCGCACTATTGACTCTCTCTGGGTAGAATACAGTAATGGGCGCTTCGGCTTTGGCGTGCAAAAGCGCATTTGGCAACAAGTTGAGAAAAATTACGAACAGTTTGGCGACTGCGTGGGATGGCGTCGCGGCAGCACTTGGCTGCCTTATTCTGACCTGACTTTCAACTCTGCCGCTCCGGAAGGCCATTTGCCTGCTTGGGGCCGGCGGGGCCGTTTGTGGAGTTTTCTGGCGGAACGGCTTGTAAA
>CAZJNL010000908.1:0-2863 GCA_964546515.1 uncultured Oscillatoria sp. | reverse complement strand
GTACAGGCTGAGGCGGCACTGCAAGCCGCACTGCAAAAAGAAAAACAGCTCAAAAACCAGTTTGTCTCAATGGTGTCCCACGAGTTCCGCTCCGCCCTAACCGTGATTGCAGCCGCCAGCAGCTTGCTGAAGCTTCACAGCCAAAAAATGACCGCTGAAGCCCGACATAAATATTTTGATAAAATAGCAGAAAGTGTCAAAAACACCTCCGAGCTTATAGAAGGATTTTTAACCGTTAGCAAAACCGAAAAGGAGAGCGTAAAACTTAAACCAGTTCCCTTAGATTTGCCTGTTTTTTGCCAGGAAGTTTGGCAGGATGTTCAAACCGTAACCAAAGCCACCCACAGCCTTGAGTTTGCCGACACCTGCTGCCGGGGCACTGTGCTAGCGGACAGCACACTGCTGCGGCAGCTCCTGCTGAATCTGCTGTTGAATGCTGCTAAGTATTCCCCAGAAGGCAGTCCAGTCTACTTGGAACTAGCTGGCACAAAGAGCGAGATTATTTTGCGCGTCAAAGATATGGGGATCGGTATCCCGCCAGAAGATCGGGAACACCTGTTTGAGGTGTTTCACCGCGCCCAAAATGCTTCCACTTCTGCCGGTACAGGGTTGGGACTGGCCATTGTCAAGCGAGCGGTGGACTTGCACGGCGGCAAAATCTCCGTTGAAAGTGAGCTGGGCGCTGGCACAACTTTCACCGTAACGCTCCCAGTCATCGGTTCTTGCATCGGCGCTCCCCGCCAGGGAGCCGGTTGAGCCTAATTCAAGTTTGTAGTAGGGACTTTAGTCCCTTACATTCAGGGTGTGGGGGACTTCAGTCCCCAGTCCCAACTGATTTTTGCAAAAGTCGCTAATTCAAGTTTGTAGTAGGGACTTTAGTCCCTTACATTCAGGGTGTGGGGAACTGAAGTCCCCACTCCCAACTGATTTTTGCAAGAAGTCTAATCCCTACTGTAGATAGTGAGTTTCTCCGGAAAGCTCTGAGAATCGCCAGCTCAGAAATATAGCAACACCGGCACCGGCACAGGAAGTAGCATACTTCCCTGATGGCCAAAGTGGCCGGTTTTAACAGTTCAGGCAGTGTCTGGCTACCGCCAAACATTAATTTCAGTTGCCAAGCGCGAATTTTTCGGGAGTAGTAGGTGGCTCTGCTCTACCCTCAATCTGTCGGTGACAGAAGATATGTATAAACCCGCCCCTACTCCCCTGAAAGATCGCAGCCTCAGGGGAATAGCCATGAGTTCAAAGGAGCGGGCTGTGAACATCTTAATTCTAGTGGCTGAAGTCAGCCTTGCGCTCATTATTTTCTTTGTGCTAGACTGGCTTGTAGTCAAAGTCTTCCAGCAGCTTGCGAAGGTTTCTTTCCTAAAAAAGGGCGACAAGAGCGCCAAAACTCTGCGCCGGAATATCCAGCAGAGTTTGATACTCTCTTGTGCGGTGCTGTGTCTCCGGATCGCCGGGGCTAATGGCGTGCTGATTTATCAAGGCAAAGACATTCAGCAATACTAGAATTGATTCGCCGTATCCCGCCCGCATTCTGGGTGACGCTAGCCGCCTGCATCGCCAAAAGCCTCGGCATTCTTATTTTAGCAGCGCTCACCCTCCGCTCCCTCAACCGGCTGCTAGACTGGGCATGCGAGCGAGTCAAGAAATTCCAGCGACTCACCGCCAGCGACGAGAGCGTAGAAGCCTTCTTTCGCTTCCTAAACACAAGCCTGACCAACAGCATCTGGCTGCTGTCCAACCGCTGGTGCGCCCAAGCTCTCGGACTGCCGGCAGCAGTCCTGACTATCTTTATATTATACTGAGAATCTACCCGATCGTTGCCTTCGGGTTGCTCGTTTTGAACGGCATCATCTTCGTGAGCGGCGTCCGAGTCGAGTCGATCTACCTGGGTGTGGAACAGGCGCTGCTCAACAATAAGGATCTGACTGACTTGCAGAGACAGAGACGGATGACTCTCATCCCTCTGATAGAAAGTTTCCTGAGATACCTCCTCTACTTCAGCGCCGTCGTCGCCATCCTCAAAACCCTCGATATCGACCCCACTCCCATCCTAGCCGGTGCCGGCATCGTCGGTCTGGCAGTCGGTTTCGGGGCGCAGAACCGGAGCGACGATATGGTTTGCGGATTCTTTATTCTCTTTGAAAACTACTACTTGGTGGGTGACTGGATTGAAATCGGCGAGGCAATCGGGACTGTCGAAGCAATCGACCTGAGAACCACCCGCATCCGGCATGCCAATCGCCAGCAGTACATTATCCGTAACGGGCAGACCGGCAACATTGTCAACTACTCCAAGAAGTATATCTATGCCGTAGTGGAAGTTGGCGTGGCGTATGAATCCAACCTAGAGCGCGTGTGCGAGGTTCTAGAAGATGTGGGAAAGCAGTTAAAAGAGCGTGACAAAGATGTCCTAGAACCCACGCGGGTGGACGGGAGCGAGAAATTCGGAGAGTCTGACTTGTCGCTTTGCCGCCAAAGTCAAACCCGGAGCGCACCTCCGCATCCAGCGAGTTCTCCGCAAGACGATCGAAGATCCCTTCGATCGGGAAGGAATTGAAATCCCCTTTCCCCGTCGCGTGCTGATTGTTAAAAATAAAAAGCACAGGGCGATCCGACTATAAACTGCCGCCAAACTAATAAGTGTTCGTGATCCTTATTATTAAGGAACCCGACTGCTGAGAATTGGTCATCTAGTCTGAGTGGGCCGGCACAATTAAGCCTAACATGGCGGCCTCCAGAAACCAGGAAACTTTAAGAAACCTGGTTTCTAGATGTTCCGTTTATTTTGGCGGGCATGCTTTTGGCAGTGAGGACTGAAGTCCTCCGCCGTCTTTGCGATCGTAACGTGGGGGCGCGG